>CALXUX010000052.1 GCA_944391785.1 uncultured Clostridia bacterium | reverse complement strand
AACATATGAAAATGTAATGTCCATAATAAATCCACAAGAATTGCAAGAATTTTGTATGTATGCATATGAAGAATTGATAGAAAAAGCAAGAAAGAAACGGAGACATATATCATTTTGACGGAAAAGTGGAACGAGGAAGTGGTAGAAAAACAAATAAGGAAGGAAATAAAATAAAACCATTAAATGTATTAAATGTATATTCCGAAGGAACAGGAATATGTGTAGACCAAGAAATGATAGAAGAAAAAACAAATGAGATAACAGCAATACCAGATGTGATAAAAAGATTAAATTTAAAAGGGATAGTATGTACATGGGATGCTTTAAACACGCAAAAAGAGACAGTAAAAGCAGTAATAGAAGGAAAAGGTGATTATGTAGGAGCACTAAAAGGAAATCAAGGAAACTTTTATCAAGATGTAATAGATTACTTTGATGAAGACAGATTGTTAATAATACAATCAGGATATGAAGGGGGATATGCATTATCAAGAGAGAAAAGTCACAGTCAAATAATAACATATGAATATTATCAAACAGAGAAAGTGAAGTGGTATGAGAATTATAAAGATTGGGAAAAACTAAGAAGTATAGGATTAGTTGTAAAAACAGTAGAAAGCGCAGAAGGAAATAAAACAGTAGAAAAGAGATATTATATATCAAGTTTGTTATTAGATATAGAGTTGTTTTCAAGAGCAATAAGAAGTCATTGGAGTGTAGAAAATAAATTACATTGGCAAATGGATTTTACATTCAAAAGCGATAATAACACAACAGTAGAAAAAAAGGCTGCATATAATTTGCAAATAATGAAAAAGAATGCACTAAGTATATTAAATATGGTAAAAGAAGAGTATAAGTTAAGTATGAGGAAAATACGATTTAAAGCATGTTTAAATCCAGAAATAGAAGTACCAAAAATGTTCTATATAGCAAAGAAAAAAGGGTGGAATTCCGATAAAGTAAAAGCGTAGAATTCTACTATTCCAATACTTCTACGCTTTTTTTAAATTTTTTCATTCTTTTGTCCTGATTTATTACCTCCTTGTCTTGAAAAAAAGTTATTTTTATTGTATATTGAATATTGTGATTTAACATATTAATTTGAGATTTATTTCTGAAAGGAATGTATATATATGATATTCAAAAGATTAAAGTATTTTATATTTATTTTTATTTTTATTGTATCTTTTTCTAATTTTTCTTTTGCAGCAGATATACCAAATATTGCTTCTGAAGCTGCAATTTTGATTGATAGTTCTGAAGAAAAAGTTTTATATAGTAAAAATGAGGATCAAAAAATGTATCCTGCAAGTATTACTAAAATTATGACTGCAATTATTACTATAGAAAATGGAAATTTAAATGATGTTGTTACAGTTCCATCTGATGCTGTAAATTCTATACCTGCAGGTTATGCAATAGCAGATTTAAAACCTGGTGAAAAACTTACGGTTAACCAATTGCTTCAAGTATTAATGGTTCATTCTGCAAATGATGCTGCTAATGTTTTGGCTTTTTATGCTTCAGGTTCTATAGAATCTTTTGCAGAGCTTATGAATAAGAAGTGTCAAGAACTAGGCCTTAATAATACTCATTTTGTAAATCCAAGTGGAATGCATAATGAAAATCATTATTCTACAGCAAGAGATATTGCTGTGCTTATGAAATATTGTATGGAAAATGTGACTTTTAGACGTTTGGCAAGTTTAAAATCTTGTACTATTCCAGTTACTAATGTATCTCCTGAGAGAACTTTTGCAAATACTAATCATTTATTAATAGAATCTTCTGGTAATGATTATTATGAATATGCTATAGCTGGAAAAACTGGTTTTACAACTGAGGCTGGTAATTGCCTTGTTTCAGTTGCAAGTAAAAATGATTTGGAATTAATTTGTGTTGTGCTTGGCTGTAGAAATGCCCAGGCAAATGTTTCTAATAAATTTATTGATAGTAAAAATATATTTGAATATGGATTTAATAATTTTGAAAAAATAACCTTTTTAAAACAGGGTTCTACTGTTTCTACTATTTCTGTTTCTAATGCTACTGAAGAGACTAAGTCTTTAGATTTGGTTGCAGAAAGTGATATTACTGTTCTTCTTTCTAAAGAATATTTGGAAAATAATGAAGTTGAACCTACAAGCATTGAGTTAAATTCAGACCTTCGTGCTCCTATTTCTCAAGGTCAGGTTGTAGGTAAGGTTGTTTATAATATTGATGGGACAGATTATTATTCTAATTTGCTTGCTTGTAAAAGTGTCATTCCTTCGCAGTCTCTTGCCTTGGTTTTGGAAATTTTGGCTTTAGTTTTTATTTTAATTATTTTGCTAAAACTTTTATTACATAAAAAACGTTAGTTTAGTGTTTTTAAAATTATTATTTTATTATTTACTTTTTTATTATTTACTTTTTATTATTTTACTTTTTTATCAATATATCCCTATTTAGAATTCATCATAAATAGGGATATTTTTTAGTTATTAAAATCTCTTCCTAGTACTATTTGAATGTCTATTCTGCTTGTTTTTGATCTATTATTAGAAATGTTTCCTACTCCTAATAATTCTTTAATATTTTGTATATGATCACTTTCTATGTCTTTTTTGTTTGTTATTATTGTGGTTGCAACTGTTGATGTTTCTCCTGTTTTTGTTACATTATATCCTGCGTCTTTTAAAATTTTTGTTGCTTTTTGTAATTTTTCATTGCTTCCACTGGCATTTAGTATTTCTATTTTTATATCTGATGTGTTAGTTTTTGTATTTTCTGATGTTTGATTTTTTTGTAAGTTGTTAGTATTTGTATTTGCTCCTGTATTTTCTACTTTTCCTGTGTTTGTGCTTGTGTTTGTTGATGTATTTGTTTGTGAATTTGAAGTTGTGTTTGAATTTTCTGCATTTTGCATTGTGTCTTCTGCATTATCTGGATAGAATAGTTCATTTATTAGTTTTTCTGTTTCTTCTGAGTCTACTAAATATATACTTACATTATTTGTTGATGATATATCTGGTGTTGTTCCTGGTAATACTGCTGTTTGTAGGTTTTCTGTGCTAAATTCTACTGCATATGGTAAATAGTCTTTTACTGCATTAAAGTCTAGGTTTGTTATTAAATTTCTGTTTGCTATGTCTAGTATTTCTCCAAGTTTTGTTATGTTTCCTGCGGTTACTGTTTGGCTTATTACGGCAGAGATAAATTCTCTTTGTGTTCTCATTCTTCCAATGTCGTTGTCTCCATATTCTGGTGGATATGATGTTCCATCATTGTTTTTTCTGAATCTTAATAATTGCTCTGCTTTTTCTCCGTCTATTTCTTGCATACCTTCTTTTAGGTCTATATGCAAATCTTGTGTTTCGTCATCATATTCCATATCCATTGGTACATAGTAGTTTATTGGTCCTACTGCATCTACTAGTTCTATTAGTGCTTCTGTTTCAACTATTGCATAATATTTAAGTTCTAATCCTGTTAATTCATTTACAGCATCTAGTGTTTCTTGTGGGTCTTTTGTTAGATTGTATATTGCATTTATTTTTTGTGATGCTGTTGCTTTTTTTGGATTTTTTCCTGTGTATGAGTCTCTTGGTATTGAAAGTAATACTGCTCTTTGTGTATTTGGATTGTATGATGCGACTATTATTGTGTCTGTTAATGTTACTCCTGCTTGGTCTGTGCTTACTCCTAATAATAGTACTTGAAATTCTCCTAGATTTTTTTTGGTGTTTTCGTCATGCCCTACTGCTGTTGCAAGCATTCCTGTTAGACTTACTTTTCCATCTATTTTTATGCTGTTATATATAAAGTATACTGCTAATATTGTAAGTATTAGTAATATTACTATTAGTATCTTTTTCCATACTTTTCCTTTTTTTCTTTTTCCATTTTTTGTTTTTTTATTTTCTATCTTTTTATTTTCTATATTTTTATTTTCTATATTTTTTTCGTCAGTGTTTACTTTATTTTTTTTCAACCTAATCCTCTCCCAAATGTGAAATTATGTGCACCTAGTATATCAGTTTTTAGTCTTTAACGCAACCTAATATTATAATTTTTTATAAAAATATTTCTATTATATTATGTTCGTACATTGATTTTGTTAAAATTGTTCCTTCTATTTGTTTGTGCATCTCGTTTTCAGGATTTATTTGTCCTACAAATGATATTATAAGCAAAATTACATATATTATTACTATTCCTCTTACTAAGCCGTAAATTATTCCTCCAAGTTTGTTTATTTGTTTTATGATTGGTAATTTTGCAACTATATTTGCAAGTGCTGTTATGAATCTTAGTATTATTCTTATTAGAATATATAGTATTATTATTACTCCTGCATTTATTATGTTTATTGATAGGTCTTTTACAGCTTGTGGCATAATTTCTGCTGTCATTTCGTTTGCAAAGTTTTCTATTACATTAGTTTCTTCTTCATTTTTTTGTGTATTATTACTTTCTGTATTATTTTCGGTGCTATTTTCAGTATTGTTTTCTGTGTTTCCATTTATATTTTCTAATATTGTTTTTTGTATGTTTTCGTCAAGATTTGTGTTGTTTATGATTAAATTTGAAATTGGTTTGTATAGTATTAGTGTTATTACAAGTGCTATAATAAATGCTAAAAGTTTTACTGATAATTCTATAAATCCTTTTCTATAACCTAAAAATATTGATAGTGCAATAAATGCAATTACTATTATATCTATTAAAATTCCCATTTTTCTTCTCCTTTTCCTTTTTATTTTTTAACTTTTTTTAACTTTTTATATTGTAGTTTTCTTTTTTGTTTTTTTAACATTTTTGCTTTTCTATATTGCAGTTTTTTTTGTTTTTTAACGTTTTTACTTTTTATATTGAAGTTTTCTTTTTTTGTTTTTTAACTTTTTTACTTTTTTTATATTGTAGTTTTCTTTTTTGTTTTTTAACTTTTTTTACTTTTTATACTATAGTTTTATAAGTTTAATATTTCAACTTTATCCCTATAAACTATTGCAACCAAAGAATTTGATAGTGAAACTTGCGTTATTTCTTGATTTGCTATATATCTTTTTACTAACCATCCTGATGTATTTATAAATTCGATTTCTGTTCCAAGGTTTAATCCTAAAATATCTGAACTTGCATATATTTCTTTTATTACAGAATCTGTTTTATATGTAGTTTGGTTTTTGTTTTCTATGTTTGTTATTGTAACAACTGTATTTGCTGTAAATAACCCTGTGGATTCTTCTTTTAGTGTTGCTATATTGTTTTTTAAGTTTATATCTGCAAATACCATTTCTTTTGTGCTTTCAGTTATTGTTTCTACATTCCATTCTGGTGTTATTAAATTTATTTTGTTTGTATACATACAAACTAAATAGTTTTTACTTTGGAAGTTAAGATTAGTTAATAATTCATTGTTTTCTCCTTCAAATTTTTTTACTATGGAATTGTCTGGGTCTGAGCTTGCTGCTTCTATTGATATTATTTGTATGTTTGATTTTATTGATGTTCCAGATGTGTCAATTTCTGCTACTGCTAAATATTTGTTGTCATCTGAAATATCTATATCTCCTACTCTGGTTGTTGCATAATATGTATAAAATAATCCATTTCCTGTTTCGTCATACATCTCAACTACTGTTTTATTGCTTGTGTTTACAACTGTTATTGCTACATAACCATTTTGATTTACTTCTACACCTGAGATATCACCTTGTATTTCTTTTTCCCATGCAATTTCTTTGTCTTTTATTAGATAAATTTTTTTACCTTTATTTTCTGCTATTACCAAATATCTATTATTTGAGTCTATTATTGGTTTTGTAACTTCAATTGTTAGGCTTTTTTCTTCTTTGCCTGTACTATTATATATTTTAAATTCATTATTATTTAATATTCCTATATTTTGATTAAATGCATATACTGTTGGTGTATCATCTTCATTTAGACTTATACTTACTAATTTTTCTTGATTTATTTCTTTTCTGAAAATGTTTATATCTGTCCAATTTCGAAAGCTTTCGTTGTTTGCATATATTAAATAAAATATAGTGATTAATATTATTAATATTAGTATGGTTAGTAATATTATAATCTTTTTCTTATTTAACTGTTTTTTTTCTATTGTATTTTCTTCCCAAAAATTTTTCATTCTTTTCTCCTTTGTATCATATTTATATCAGTTTTTTGGTTTTTTTTCAATATTTTTTAGTAAGTTTTAATAAATAGATTTTTTTGTTTGTTATTATTTGCGCCTAATAATTTAAATATGTAGAGAAGTGCTAAGTGAAAGTAATATAAATAATTTAAGAATAAAATTAAGTGACTGTAATATCATTAGAACTTCTTAGGTAAAATTTTCAGAAAAAGCTTGCCAATTTTCGGCTATAAGTTGAACCTACTATTTATCACTTTTTGACTTAAATATAGCACAAATTTGTATCAAACCTAAATACCCAAAAATAGGATATAACAAATTTACTAAATTTGAAAACCCAATTTGTGAAATTATTACAGAAGTTATACACATTATATTAGCAATCTGTGAATAACTTTTCTTGTCTTTACTTACATTCTGCAAAAAGCTTGTTCCTAAAGATATTGCTGTAGTCAAAATAGAACTTAAAATTATAAAACCATATAATGGTCTAAATTTTGAATGCAAACTAGATATTACATAAACAGCTGGCATTTCTATCATATTTATATCCACATAAGTTCCGAGTTAATATAAAAAATATTAAAATTGATAGCAATACAATAAAAATTATACTAAAAAATGTAATAACTTTTATTTGTTTATTGCTTGTTATATATTTTTTTAATGTTATTAGCACTGGTATAAGTAATATACTATTATAACTGCAATACAATACTGCTTTTAAAATAAATTTATCTTTTTTTGACATTAAAATATTATATGTATTTGCAATATCTAAATGCTTTATATTAATAATTCCAATTAAAATTAAAGAAAATATTAATATTGGTACTATTATACTACTTACCTTTACTAAACCTTCTACATTTCTTTTAAATATTATTATACATAATATTGCAAGAATTGTACTTCCTATAATTTCGTTTATTCCTAATTCTTGCTTTAAATATGCCCCAAACCCAGCAATCATTATAAAAAAGCTTATTAAAATAAATATATTTATTATTATATTAATAATGTTTTTTAAATTAATTTCTCTTTTTGTATTAGTTATTATGTCTAAAAAATCTTTATATGTTTTTATATCATTTTTTCTTATTATCTTTAAAGATTTATAAATTACAAGTCCAATTAATACACTAGAAATAATTATTCCATATATCCCATTTATTCCACTTTGAAAGAAAAATATATTTATTTCCTGCCCTGATGCAAATCCTGCACCTATTAGTGCTCCTAATATTACAAATAGTATATTTATCATTTTTTTCATATTAACCTCCATTCCGTCGCTTCGCTCGGCACAAAGTGCCATGAAAAATTAGCGACATTTTTGTTTCTTTATTTAATTTCCATAACATGATATAATACTTCCTAGAATATATAAATAAAC
>CALXUX010000051.1 GCA_944391785.1 uncultured Clostridia bacterium | reverse complement strand
TCCTACTCCTAATGCTGGTTTTCCACAAGAATATGCTGATTTTACCATTCCAGTTCCACCTGTTGCTAAAATTAGGTTTACATCTGGATGGTTCATTAAGCCAATTGTTGCTTCAATTGATGGCTCTTCTATCCATAATATACAGTCTTTAGGTGCTCCCGCCTTTATTGCAGCATCTCTTAAAATTTTAGCAGCTTCTGTGCTACATTTTTGAGCTGATGGATGGAATCCAAATATTATTACATTTCTTGTTTTTGCAGATATTATTGATTTGAACATTGTAGTCGATGTTGGATTTGTAACTGGTGTTACTCCTGCAATTATTCCTACTGGTTCTGCTATTTCTTCATAGCCTTCTTCTTCGTTTTCATTTATTATTCCTACTGTTTTTTCGTATTTTATACTATGATATATATATTCTGTTGCGAACATGTTCTTTGTTATTTTGTCTTCGTATATTCCTCTTTTTGTTTCTTCTACTGCCATTTTTGCAAGTTCCATGTGGTGTTCTAAGCCTGCCATTGCCATTGCTTTTACTATTTTGTCTATTTGGGTTTGGTCAAGCTCTAAGTATTTTTGAGATGCAATTTTGGCTCTTTTGACTAAATCATCAATCATACTTTTTACTTTTTCTTCATTTTGCTCTTCCATAATATTCCTCCTTTGTTTTATTTTACCCTATTTTATTATACATTATTAACTTTTTTTGTCAATGTGGATTTTTTAAAAAAGCTTTCCCATTTTTTGTGCCATTTTTCTATTTACAATTATAAAAATTGCAGAGAAGCCCTCAAGGTGTTATTTTAGGCTATGAATGTAATTTATGGATTTGGGCACAAAAAAATGGGAAAACTTTTTGGGATTTATAAACTTTGTTAGTTTTTTTGAAGTTATTGGAATAATTGGCAGTTATAAAAACCACCCTAAAACGAATTACGTCTTTTGGGTGGCAACTTGCCTAAGTCTGCAGCTCTAATTTTTATTATCTATTTATATATATAATTTTGTGGATTCACAGTTTTTCCGTCAATTCTTATCTCAAAATGCAAATGTGGTCCTGTAGAATTTCCTGTAGATCCAACTAATGCTATTTTCTCGCCTGCTTTTACTTCTTGCCCTTTTGAAACAAGCATTTTACTTGTATGTGCATACCAAGTTTCAACATTATTTCCGTGATCTACTTTAACAATATATCCATATGATCCTGACCAACCTGCAAATGTAACTACTCCATCTGATACTACTTTTATAGGTGTTCCTTTTGCTGCTGCTATATCTAGTCCTGTATGTGTAGATACTCTTAATCTACTAACTGATGCATATCTTGATGTAATAGTTCCTGTAACTGGTAAGTTTGCAATTTTTATACCATTTACATCTGCTATTCCCTTTTCTTTTTCTTCTATTTCTTTCTTTTTTACTAGTTTATTTGTAATATTTTCTTTTGCAACTTCTAGTGTGTTTGTTTTTACTTCAAAAACATTGTCTGTTGTTTGCTTGGCAATTTCAAAATTTAGCTCTTCGTTTTCTTCTTTCATAGAATTTACTATTTGCTCTGCATCTTCTTTTGTATTGACTGAGTCTATTTTTTCTCCGTCTAATAAAATATCATAATATTTATAAGTTATTTTTAATTCTTTTTGAAGTGCAATTAATACTGTACTTTCGTTTGTTTCTTCTGATTTATTTACTAATTTTAATTCATATTCTGGATTTGCTTCTAGTTCTACTTGGTCTACATTTTTACTATCATAATTTATTATATTTTCTTCTACTAGTTTATTAAATTCTTGTTCATTTTGAATATAACCTACTTCTTCTCCAGAAATACTTACTGCATAAACTGGTTTGTATTTTATTAAAATAATCGCGACTATAAAACCAAATGCAATTAATGTAATGTTAAAAAACTTTAAAATCTCTTTTGTATAGAATTTTAGTTTTTTCTTTAAAATATACTTCACTCTCCTTTTGCTTGTTTTTTGAGCGCGACTAAATATTATTATACTATATATTTTATGCAATTTCAAATTATGTATACATATTTATACTTTTTTTCTGTGCTTTTCCAAGGAAATTTTTTTATTTTTTATCAATTTTATGTATATTTCTTATTATTTCTCTTATTTTCTTAGGTTTACTAATTTTTTTGTTGGTTGACATTTCCTGATTTACTATAATTTGCATTTTTTGTGCCATTTTAACATTTATGTTTTTAAATTGTAGAGAAGCCCTCAAGGTGTTATTTATATAAAATTTATGCAATGACGAATGCGAGTGGAGTGATTGTAGCCCTTCTTAACATAAAAGAAATGAGGAAACTTTTTTTACTTGTAGCTTGACTATTTTAACTAATAAGTGTATTTTAAATAATAAGTTACTTCAAAACTTATAAGTAAAATGATATATTGTAGTAAAAAATAGGAAGGTGATATAAATGGCTTTAGATTATGGAATAATAGGTTCTAGAATTAAACAAGCTAGAATAGCAAAAAATATGACTCAAGAAGAACTTGCAGATCAAATAGATATTTCAGTTGCTTTTTTAAGTAGAGTTGAGCGTGGAAATTCTCATATTAATTTAAAAAGATTAAATCAAATTTGTGGTTTATTAGATATTTCAGAAGGTTATGTGTTAAATGGTGCATCTAGTAATTCTGATGATTACCTTGACCAAGAGTTTGCACTTTTACTTAAAAGAGTTTCTCCTAAAAAACAAAAACTTATTTATAATATTGTAAAGGCTATAGTTGAAGCTGATATAGATGATTAATTTCGTATTCAAAGTATGGTTACAAAGTATCTTTCTAAAATGAAGATACTTTGATTTTTCTATTGCCAATATTTTTTATATATGTTATTATAATATATAGTTAATTTGTAAATACTATGAAAAGGATATTATTTAATTAATATACTATATTCATTTATAGTAAGAGGAGGATTGAATTATGAATTTTAAACAATGGGAAGGTTTTGAAAAAGGTGATTGGACTCAAGAGATAAATGTAAGAGATTTTATACAAAGAAATTATACTCCATACACAGGAGATGAAAGTTTTTTAACTGGTCCTACTGAAAAAACAAAAAAATTATGGGACGAAGTTCTAGAATTATATAAGAGAGAGCATGATGCTCCTGGTGGTGTATTAGACATAGACACAAAAACAATTTCTACTGTTTCAGCACATGATGCAGGGTATATTGATAAAGATTTGGAAGATATTGTTGGTCTTCAAACAGACAAGCCTTTAAAAAGAGCAATTATGCCTTTTGGTGGTATTAGAATTGTTGAGCAATCTTGTGAAGCTTATGGAAGAAAGGTTGATCCTGAAGTTGATGAGATTTTCCATAAATATAGAAAAACTCATAATGATGGTGTTTTTAGTGTATATACTCCAGATATTAGAGCTGCTCGTTCTAATCATTTACTTACAGGTCTTCCAGATGGATATGGTCGTGGTAGAATAATTGGAGATTATAGAAGAGTTGCATTATACGGTGTAGATGCATTAATTAATGCTAAAAAGGCTGATTTAGATACTTTAGATGTTGATGATTTAACAGAAGATGTTATAAGAGAAAGAGAAGAAATTAAGGCACAAATAGATGCTTTAGGTGAATTAAAAGTTATGGCATCAAAATATGGTTTTGATATTTCAGAACCTGCAAAAAATGCTAAAGAAGCTGTTCAATGGTTATATTTTGGATATTTAGGCGCTATTAAAGATCAAAACGGAGCTGCTATGAGTTTAGGTAGAACTTCTACTTTCCTAGATATCTATTTTGAAAAAGATATAAATTCTGGAGCCTTAACAGAAGAAGAAGCTCAAGATATTATGGATCATTTTATAATGAAATTAAGATTAGTTAGATTTTTAAGAACACCTGAATATAATGAATTATTTAGTGGAGACCCTGTTTGGGTAACAGAAAGTATTGGAGGTATGGGAATTGATGGAAGAACTTTAGTTACTAAAAATTCTTTCAGATTACTACATTCTTTAGAAAACCTAGGACCTGCTCCTGAACCAAATATGACAGTTCTTTGGTCTAATCGTTTACCTGATGGATTTAAAAAGTATACAACTAAACTTTCTATAAAAACATCATCTATTCAATATGAAAATGATGATTTAATGAGAATTACACTAGGTGATGATTATGGTATAGCTTGCTGTGTATCTCCTATGAAAATTGGAAAACAAATGCAATTTTTCGGAGCTAGAGCAAACCTTGCTAAAACACTTCTTTACGCAATTAATGGTGGTAGAGATGAAAAAACTAGAAAACAAGTTACACCAAAATTTGAACCAATTACTTCTGATTATTTAAATTATGATGAAGTTATGGAAAAATTTAATCAAATGATGGATTATGTTGCAAAAATATATATTAAAGCTTTAAATGCTATACATTATATGCATGATAAATATTCTTATGAAGCTATTGAAATGGCACTTCACGATAAAGATATTATTAGAACAATGGCTTGTGGAATTGCTGGTCTTTCAGTAGTTGCTGATTCTTTATCTGCTATAAAATATGCAAAAGTTAAAGTTATTCGTGATGAAACAGGTATGGCAGTAGATTATGAAGTTGAAGGAGATTTTCCAAAATTCGGAAATGATGATGATAGAGTAGATGATATTGCAGTTTCTGTAGTTAAAACTTTTATGCATAAACTTCAAAAACATCATACTTATAGAAATTCAAAACAAACATTATCAATACTTACAATTACTTCTAATGTTGTATATGGTAAAGCAACAGGAAATACTCCTGATGGCAGAAGAGCTGGTGCTCCATTTGGACCAGGTGCAAATCCACTACATGGAAGAGATACTAATGGTGCACTTGCAGTTATGAATTCAATTGCAAAATTACCTTTTGAACAAGCTGAAGATGGAATTAGTTATACATTTTCTATTACACCAGGTACTCTTGGAAAAAGTGAAGATGAACAAATTACAAATTTAGTAAATATGTTAGATGGATATTTTAAACAAACAGGTCACCATATAAATGTTAATGTATTTGATAGAAGCTTATTGATAGATGCAATGGATCATCCTGAAAAATACCCTCAACTTACAATTAGAGTTTCAGGATATGCTGTTAACTTTACTAAACTAACTCGTGAACAACAATTAGATGTTATTAATAGAACAATTCATGAAAGAATTTAGATTTTATTAATTTTGATTATACAAAAGCTTTTGATTTTTATAGATTTTATCTTTTAAATTTTTCTTCGAAATCAAAAGCTTTTATTTTGAAAATTAAACTTAAACTTATTTTGGAAATCAAAATTTATACTCATTTTGAATTCAAAACTTATACTTATTATGAAAGAGGTATTAAATATGCAAAACAATGATAAAGAAAACACAGAAAACACTGATAAAGATTTGAAATATTTTGCAAAAGTTCATTCTTATGAATCTTTTGGAACTGTTGACGGCCCTGGAATTAGATTTGTTCTTTTCCTTCAAGGTTGTAATTTAAAATGTAAATATTGCCATAATCGTGATACATGGGATATAAATTCCGGTAATTATGTTTCTTTAGAAGAAATAGAAACTAAAGTATTAAAATATAAAAATTACATCTGTCCTAGAGGAGGAGTAACAGTCACTGGTGGTGAACCACTACTTCAAGTCAAATTTCTAATCGAACTTTTTAAACGTCTAAAAAATCATGGCATCCATACTTGTATAGATACTGCTGGAATGGTTGCTATAACAGATGATATAAAAGAACTTATGAAATATACAGATTTAGTATTATTAGATATAAAACACATCGACCCCGAAAAATGTAAAAAACTTGTAGGCCTTTCAAACAAGCTAGAACTAAATTTTGCGAAATTCCTAAGTGATTCTGGAATTAGTATGTGGATTAGGCAAGTATATATTCCAGGGTTTACAGATGATGAAAATGATTTATTGAAATTAAAAGAATTTATTCTTTCTTTAAAAACTGTTAAAAAATTTGAATTTCTTCCATATCATAGTATGGGAAAATTTAAATGGGAAAAATTAGGCTTAAATTATGAATTATCAGATGTTAAAGAACCTTCTAATGAAGAAATTAATAATGCTTATAAGATTATGGGTCAACTTTAGGGGCGTTTTCCAAGTCTTTAAGTTAAGATATCTATTTTGCACAGAGTAGCCCCAATAGTAAATAGCAAATTAATTTAAAAATATTTTCCTTAACTTAAGCTCATTTGGAACGCCCCTAAAGTCCATTTAAAATTTTTACATACCTAAAAGTTTTAATTCAACATTTTCCATTTTATATTTTCCATCAACTAATTTGAACTCTACTAAAGTGTCTTCTAATGATTCTTTGTTTTGTCTTAAATCAGTTGTGAAATATAGTTTTATATGTGGTATTTCTATTTGATTTTTTGCAATTTCTTTAAATGTTTCTGCCATGTGTTTTTCATCTTCACATACAAATATTAGTTGTGGTAGGCTTGAAAATCCAGAGTCTCCTAGTACATAGTTTTCGTAGAAGTCTTTGTATAATTTTGCTTTGTCTACGAATTTTTTTTGCCAGTCAATTTCTCTTCTTATTACTTCAAATAAGAATTGTATAGATTTATTGTTTTTTGTTAGTTTTATTGCTCCTCCTGATGCTTTGAATAGTTTTCCTGCGATTTTTGCTGTTATACTTGGTTTTACTATAAACTCATCAAATGCTTTTACTTTTCTTAGGTATGCTATTATTATTTGGTTTCCTGCTAGTCTCTTTTTTATCATTGGGACTGGTTTTGTGTTGTCTGATGTTTGCCATTTGCATTCTACTTCTTTTGAGTTTAGTAAGTATTTTCCCATTTTTTCTAGGCAGTAAATTCTGTATATTCCTTTTCCTTCATCAGATGTAAAGTAATATCTTGTTAGTATTTTTGATTTTACTAGTGCTTCTAATTTGTTGTTTAGTTTGTCTTGTGATTTTGGGTCAAATCCTTTTATTTCTAGCATTTGATATAGTTGTCTTGATGTCATAAATTCAAATTCGTTTACTAAGTCTAGTATTGCAAAATGTATATCTGTGATATGTCCGATATTTATCTTATGTACTATTTGGTTCATTGTTACATACCCATCTTTGCCATCAAATGTTTTTATTTCTCCTTTTCTTATGGCAAAAGGTGATACTTGTGCTGTTATTTGGTTATCTTCAACCATTTTTATTCCTCCTTGATTTAGAATTTTCTATAAATTAATTATAAAATTAATATCAAATTATTATTTTATTAATTTTTTGTTTTATCAAGTTTTCATTTTATTAATTTTCTGTTTTATTAAATTTTTATTTTATTAAATTTCTGTTTTATAAAGTTTTTATTTGTTTTTGCTTTGATTTTAATTATTTTTTGTTATGCGTAAATTATACTACTATTAGTTTTACCTTTTTTCTATTATAATCTATTTTTTTTATTAATACATCTATTCTTTTCCCATATTCTAAACCTTCTTGATATTCTACCATTCCTACTAGGTTTGGTGTTATTTCAACAAAAATTCCATTTTTGTTTTTTTCTGTTTCTCTGACTATTCCTTTTGTTTTTTCTCCTTCTTTGAATTTGTTTGCATTTTCTTCCCATGTTCCGAAGTTTTCTTTGTATGATAATGATATTCTTTTGGTTTCTTTGTCTACATTTTTTAATGTTACATTTATTTTTTGACCTATTTTTAGCCTTTCATATGGCGTTTTTATTCTTGCTACTGACAGGTCTTCTATGTGGGCTAGTCCTACTATCCCTCCTCCTATTTCTATAAATGCTCCATATGGTGTTATGTTTTTCACTATTCCTTTTAGGCTTTGTCCTATTTTGTAATTTTTTATTATATAGTTTAGTGCTTCCTTTTGCACTTCTTTTCTTGATAAAATTGGTGTGTTTTCTTTTATGTCTTTTATTTTAAATTGTATGTATTTATGAATTTTTCCTCTACATATATTTTCTTTTGCTTGTTCATCTTGTTTTATGTTTATTCCTTCTACTTCATCTTTTGGTACTATTCCTGTTATTCCTTTTCCTAGATATATATGAAGATTACAGCTTTCATCACATTCTTTTACGATGCCTTGCATGATGCTTTCTTTTTTTATTTCTGATAGTTTGCTATTTTCTAATTTGAATATTTCTGTATTCCAACCTTCTGGTAGTAGTTTAAATGTGTTCATTTGTGTTTCTCCTTATTTTTAATCTTCATTTGTATAATAGTATTATACATTTTTTTTACATAAATTTCAATATTTTTAATTACTTTTTCTTACCTATATTTAATGACTTTTTATTATTTATACCTTTTTTTATTATATAACTTTTTTATTATTTATAACTTTTTACTATTTATAACTTTTTACTATTTATAACTTTTTATTATTTATAACTTTTTACTATTTATAACTTTTTATTATTTATAACTTTTTATTATTTATAACTTTTTATTATATTTTAGCTTTTGATTAAATTTTCTATTTCCTTTTGGCTTAAATATCTATATGTTCCTAATTTTAAATCTTTAACCGTAATATTTCCTATTTTACTTCTGTGTAATGCTAATACTTTTTTTCCTATTGCTTCACACATTTTTCTTACTTGTCTGTTTTTTCCTTCGTGAATTGTTATTTGTATTCTTGAAATGTTTTTTTCTTCGTCTATTTTTAGTATTTTTACTTGTGCTGGTTTTGTTATATAATTTTCTATTTCTACACCTTTTCTTAGTTTTTCTAGTTCTTCATTATTTACTATTCCTTTTACTGTTGCATTATATGTTTTACTTATCTCATTTTTTGGATGTGTTACTTTATATACAAATTCTCCATCATTTGTTAATATTAGTGCTCCTGATGTATACATGTCAAGTCTTCCTACTGGAACTATTCTCTGGTCTATTTTTATTAAGTCTAATACTGTTTTTCTGGAGAATTGGTCTTTTGCTGTTGTTACATATCCTATTGGTTTATTTAGTAATATGTATATTTTTTCAGATTGATTTTTTACTTCTTTTCCTTCAAATTCTATTTTGTCTTTATTAGGATTTATTTTTATTCCTAGTTCTTCTACTATTTTGTCATTTACTTTTACTTTTTTATCTAAAATATATTCTTCACATTTTCTTCTTGATGCTATTCCACTTTTTGCTAAATATTTTTGTAATCTTATTTCTTCTTTGTTTGCTTCTTTTTTTGTTTTGTTTTTTTGTATATTTTTTGGTTTTGTTACTTTGCTTTTTGTGGATTGTTTTAATTGATTTTCTTTTATATTTTTCATATTTTTATCCTTTTTTTATTATTTTTGGGTTTATTTTAGCAGTTTTCTCGCTTTTGGCATTGTTTTATTACTTCTTTTAAATATTCCGGCAATGGTGCTTCTATTTTCATTTCTTTGTTTGTTGTTGGGTGTTTGAATTTTAAAGATTTTGCATGAAGACATTGTCCTTGTATATTCCATTCATTTTTTCCTTTTGAATATACTGCATCTCCTATAATTGGGTATCCAATTTCAGAGAGATGTACTCTGATTTGGTGTGTTCTTCCTGTTTCTATTTTTACTTTCAAAAGTGTTACATTGCTTTTTAAAAATCTTTCTATTACTTTAAAATGTGTTATGGCTTGTTTACCATTTGAGGTTACTGCCATCTTTTTTCTATCTTTTTTACTTCTTCCTATTGGCATATTTATTGATGCTTCATTTTCTTTTACTATTCCTCTTACTAATGCAATATATGTTTTTTCTACTTTATGATCTTTTATTTGCTGACTTAAGTTAATGTGTGATTTATCATTTTTAGCTACTATGATTACACCTGATGTATCTTTATCTAATCTATGTACTATTCCTGGTCTAATTTCTCCACCAATTCCTGATAAAGTACCTCTACATTTTGAAAGGATGGCATTTACTAATGTGCCATCTGGATTTCCATTTGCTGGGTGTACTACCATTCCTTTTGGTTTATTTACTACAATTATATCATTGTCTTCATATAGCACATCTATTGGTATATCTTGAGCTATTATTTTTGTTTCTTTTGGCTTTTCTTCTTGTATTGTAATTTTGTCATTTAATTTTACTTTATAAGATGCTTTTGTCTTTTTTCCATTTACTAGTATTTTTTCTTCCTCTATTAGTCTTTGCGTTGTGGCTCTCGATATATCAATTTTTTCTGCTATATATGTATCTATTCTTTTATCTTTTTCATCTACATTTAATTCTTGCATATAGTTTTATAGTATTTTTTATACTATTTTACCTCCTATATTATTATTTATTTGTAATGTTGTTTTCTTCTTTTTTGATCTTTATTTTTTAATATACTTTTTGCTTTTTACTTTTGAAATATTTTTTATTTTTTTGCAATTTTAAGTCAGTTATTTTATAGTTTTTTTACTTGTTATGTTGTTTCTGTTAAATTTGCTGTTTGCGTTTGTGTTTCTATTTCTGTTTGTGTTTCTGTTTCTGTTTGTGTTTCTGCTTGTGTTTCTATTTTGTTTGTTAATCTTTCATATACTACGAAGTAATCATCTGAATATAATAAGTGGTAGTGTGAATCGTTTGTTTTTTCTATTATCATATTCATTTTTGAGTTTTTGAAACATATTACATGAGTTATTCCATATTTTTCAAATGTGTCTTCATAAAATGTGCCTATACTTGATGTGTTTATAAAATCCATAAATATATCATCTGATAATTCATTAAATTCTGGTGAGTATAAATCTGCTCTTGAGTCTATAAATACTGGTATTCCTCTAAACAATAGATAGCTTCCATAGTTATATTCATTGTATAGTCTTGCTGTTTTTAAATCTATATTTGCTAATATATAGTCACTTGCTTGTACTGGGTATTGTGTTTCATCTACATATGGATCTCCTATTTTTGGTTTATAAAAATGTATACTCATAATTGCTACTACTGAAATTGTGATAATTAGGCCTACTGGTTTTACAAAAAATTTTACTTTGTCTTTTATATCCATATCATATCTTGAAAACATATCATTTAATAGCCTGTTTAATACTATAGACCCCATTAATGCAAACATTGTTAGTTGTCTTCTTGAATATAGCATTAGTAATAATAATCCTGATATCATAAATAAATCGCATAATTTAATTTTTGCCTTTGTAAATATTAATATACTTAAGAATATTATTAGAGTTATTATTACAGGTATTTGCTCTATTAATGTCATTGGCAAATGTTCATTTATATTTTGTGTTGTATTTCCCGCCATTGTTTTGAATAAATATGTATATGGTGTATCTCCTATTGGTGTGCATAATCCTGTGAATATACATATTATAAATACTATGATTAGCCATTTTACATTGTTATTTTTTGTTAGTTTTATTTTGTATGGATTTTCATTATATTGCTCTCTTTTTATTTTTATCCTATCTGATGTGTTTTTATAGTTTTCAAGTTTACTTTCTAATTTCTCTAGTTTTATTTGTAGCTTTTGTTTTTTAGGTTCGGCTATTTTTCCAATTTTTTTCTTTATATGCTTACATCTTTTTTCTAGTACAAAAATTTGTCCTTTTTGATAAAATACAAATTCTCCTAATATAGCAATTAAATATTCTGCTATATATGGCAAGTATAAAACAAAATAGAATGGCCATACTGCTACATGTAAGTTTGCTATAGCAAGAGATATTAGTACAAGTCCAATTGCATATCTGATTTTTCTAGTTTCTATAAATTTTTCGATAAAATATACTGTCCATATAAATAGTATAAATGTAACTAGCTGTGCTCTTGCTGTTATATATGATTTTAACAGGTACATTACTCCAATTGTAATTAAAAATGATAATATTTGATTTTTTGTTAATTTTGTATTTACCATATATATAGATATTCCTAAAATAATTGATAAAATACAAGTTACAATATAAATTCCTTGCATATTAAAAAATGAATATATCCAATATGTTAACAAATCATATAGCCAATGAGGATATGTATAACTTAAATTCTCATGCCAAGAAAATGGGTCTTCCATATCTACTCCATAGTTTTGTATGTGCTCTCCAATTTTTATAGTATAATATGTGTCATTTTGGAATGTGATTGGTGTAAGTGCAAATGAGAAAACTGCAATTAATATTATGGCTAATATTGTAAATTTCATATTGCTACTTAACTCTTTTTCATTAACCTTTTCTTTTTTGGTTAGTTTTTGTTGTACCATTTTTAACCTCCGTATTTTCATTTTAATGTTTAAATTATAACAGAATTATTATAAAAAAACTAGTTTTTTCATTTATTTTGTTTAAAATGGTTAATAAAGATCTTGTCTAATTTACCATTTGTTAACACCTGTTCCAGATTGACCCAAAATGGTTAATCGGGACCTGTGCCAGATTGACCTTTCCAGATTGACCATTTGATAAAAAATGAAGTAAAAGGTGTTTTCCTTTTACTTCATTTTTTGTTTATCCTGCTGATTTCAGATTATACCGCTTCTTGGTTATTGGTAACTTCTTCTTCGTGCTTTTCTGTTTCGTTTTCTTCTATTACTTCTAGGCTACCAATAGATACTTCATAGGCTACTCTTGTTTCTTGTGTTCCGTCTTCAAATTTCTTTTCGTATGTTCTTGATTGTACTCTTCCTATTACTTTTACTCTTGTTCCTACTTCTAGGTTTTGGCAGAATCTTGCGTTTCTTCCCCATGCTATGCTTGGGATATAGTCTGATTTGTTGTATGCTCTGATTACTGCAAGTAGTAAGTCTGCTATTTCTCTTCCAAATGGTGTTTGTCTATAGATTGGTTTTTTGCATATATATCCTATTAGTACTACTTCGTTTGTTATTGTGTCTTTTTTTGCAATTTCGTTTTCTTCTTCTTTATTTTCTAGTTCTTTTAGGTCTTTTGCAAATACTGTTAGTATTAGTTTGTTTTTTTTGTTTTCATAGCTGTTGTATGATCTGAATTGTCCTTTTACTAGTAGTTTTTTTCCTTCTTCTAGCATGTTTTCTGTTATTAGTCTTTCTGATACTGTGATTGGTATTATGTCTGCGTTTCCACTTAGACGTGGTATGCTTAAGTTGAAGATGTAAAATCTTTCTCCATAAATTTCATGACTGAATTTTTTTTCTCCAGTAACTTTTCCAACTAGTGTTAAATAGTTGTTTTCTAAATAATTTGTATCCAATTTTTTTTCCTCCCTATTTTATTTTTTTCTGGTTGTAATTTTGTCTTTTTGCTTTCTCTTTGTTAATACATTATTAATTATACTACATTTTTTTGGTTTTGTCTACATAAAAAGTTGATTTTTTCAAAAAAATGTTTATTTTTCCAGTTTTGTTTGCATTATTTATATTTCATATATCTTTTTGATTAGAAATATTATTAATGTGTCATAGATTTTTGCTTGTTTTTCTATTTGTATTTTTGTTTCTCCTGTTTCGATTTTTTTGCCTGTTATTGTTATTATTTCACGTTGCATGTCTATTAATATTTCTTCTTCTTTTACACTTGTTATTGTTAGTGTTGCTTTTGTGTTAAATCCATATGTTATGATTTTAAGCAAGATGTTTTCAAAATTTTGGTTTTCTATTTTGATGTCTGAATTTATTATTAGATATTGGGCATTTTTTAATATTTTGTTTAGATTTTCTGAATATGTTTTTTGATTTTTTATTTCTTTACATATTATTATTGAATTGAATTTTATGTTTGCATAGTTTTTTATTGTTTGTTCGTTTAAATTAATTATATTCAGTTTTTGGCAAGTTATGCTTTCTTTTAATTCGTTTTTTATGTTTTTATATTCTTTTTCTTCAGAAATAATTCCAATAAAATGCATGCTTTTACTCCTAATTATTTTCTTTTAGTATTATTTCCAATTATTTCTTTTTTATACAATTTGTTTTTTTATTATTTATTTGTTTTTATATCATCGTCTTTTATTTTGTTTGTGTTCCATTTATGTCTATTTTGTAATTTTCTTTATATATTAGGTCACTTATCTTTACTAATTCTAAATTTTTTTCTTTTATTTTTTTTATTATGTATTCTAATGAGTCTCCTGTGTGTTTTGCTCCATTGTGCATTAATATTATGTCTCCATTTCCTATTTTGGGTTCTAGTCTTTTCCACATTTCTTCACCGGTTGAGTCCTGTATAGTCTAATGTGTCTAGGCTCCATTGTATGGTGTAGTATTTTAGGTCATTTGCGGCTTTTATTACGGTGTTGTTGTATTCTCCATATGGGGTTCTGTATAAACTTACTTCTTGGTTTGTTATTGCTTTTATTTTTTCACTTCCTTGTTTTATTTCTTCGATATTTTGTTCATATGTTAGGTTGTTTACGTGTGGATGTGTGTTTGAGTGTGTTCCTATTTCATGGCCTGCTTCATATATTTTTTTAACTGAGTCTGGGTATTTTTCTGCCCAGTCTCCTACTATGAAGAATGTTAGTTTTATATTGTATTTGTTTAATGTTTGTAGGATTTGATCTATGTCTGTATCATTCCAGTCGCAATTTCTTTTGTGATAGATACGAAACAAATATAATAATAATTTTCAAAAGTTTATTAAGAAATTCTAACTCAATTACTTTCAATCAAAACTTTTTCAAATTATTATATATTGTTTCTAGACAGTAAATTTATAATTAATTTTGATATTATTCTTGTCCATTATTTCAATACTATCTA
>CALXUX010000050.1 GCA_944391785.1 uncultured Clostridia bacterium | reverse complement strand
CTTCTTAATATAAAATAAATGAGGAAGCGCGAAGGATGTAGCGAGAGGCTCGTTTGTTTTATATTTAGAAGGGCTAAATCACGTATTGAGCCGAGGAATGGAATAAATTTTATATAAATAAAGCCTTCGAGGGCGGTCTCTTTTAAGCCGTGAATTGTAACACTTTTATTGAGTCTAATAAAGAAAATTTAAGCTATATCAATATTTTAAACTTGGATATCGAAAAATTTGCAGATTATACAATTTTTTCGATATCCTATTTCTTAATATAATATTATATCATTTCTTTAATTTCTCCATTTCTATATGCACCTAGAAGTTCTTCTAAGTCTTCTATTTCTCCTTTTAATTTTGTTCCAATGTCTGTATTTCCAACTGTTTTTCTTACAATTCCTTTTTTCTTTACTATTATTTCACTAATAATATCTTTTTCTTCTACAATTGCCTTTTCTACAGATTCAAAAGGTTTTGTTTGGCTTAATAATAAGCCATTTGAGTTATATGTTAAAATATAGCCTGCATTTCCTGTTTTTTCCCTATAGCTTTTTGCAAAGCCTCCATCTATTACAAGTAATTTTCCATTTGCTTTTATTGGGCTTTCTCCATCTTTTGCTTTTACTGGAATGTGGCCATTTACTATGTGTGCTTCTTCGCAATTTAGGCCAAATTCTTTTAGTATTTTGTTGCAAAATTCTTCATTTTCTGATAATAAATAATATGGATTTTTAGGTTCTTTATGCATTTTTGTATCTTTTACAAAATAGCTTTCAAATGTTACCATTTTATCTTTTCCAAAAAATGGTGAATCTGGTGATATCCATAAAAACCACATTATATCTATTAGCTCCTCTTCTTTTGTTATGTATACTTTGCTCACTGCTTCATTTATTTCATCAAAATATTCCTTACCTTTTAACTTTTTACCTAAAAATGTTACTTCTTTAAATTCTCCTGTTTTATCTGTTGGCATACATCCATGGAATAGTAGATTGTTATTAAATATTGTATACATTTCTCCTTTTGAAAATAGATAATTTATGTGTGTATTTAAACTTTTACTATGGACAAATGATTCTGTTAATCTTTCTATTAATTCTTTTTCTTGTTTTGTTAGCTCATATGGATTTTCTTTATTTATAGTTGGGAAGTTTTTATCATTTATTTCATATTTTTGCCCTTCTATTTCGACATATCCTTTTTCTATATTCATTTTGTCTAGTAATAATCTGTTTTCTAGATTATATTCTGGATGTTTTTTTATTAGGTTTCCTTCTAGTTTAAATTGTATTATTGTTATTGCTTTATGTATTTTTGCAATTATTTTTCTGTCACTACTATCATATTTGTTATAATCAAATTCTTTGGGCATAAATTTTTCGCATTCATCGTTTTGATAGGTTTCTTGTGCAAAGGTTGATAGTGGTCTTATATTAATTCCATATGCATCTTCTAGTATTCCTATATTATTGTATCTTGCACAAATTCTTATGACTGTTGCAATACTTGCTTTGTTTCCTAGTGCCGCTCCCATCCACAAAATGTCGTGATTTCCCCATTGGATATCTAGGCTATGAAATTTCATTAATTTTTCTATTACTAAATCTGGATGTCTGCCTCTATCAAATATGTCTCCTATAATATGTAAGTGATCTATTGCCATTTGTTTGATTAGATCTGATATTGCTATTATGAAACTATCTGCTTGGCCTAGTTCAATTATTGTTCTTATTATTTGTTTATAGTAGTATTCTTTATCTTTTTCATCATTTACTTGTGCATGTAGTAACTCGTCTATTATATATCCAAAACCATTTTTTATTGCTTTTCTAACTTTTGATCTGGTGTATTTTGAACTTACTTTTCTTGCAACTTCAACTAGCCTATATAAGGTGATTGTGTACCATTCTGATAAATCTTCGTTGCAATTTTGTTTAATTAGCTTTAATTTTTCTTCTGGATAATAAATTAAAGTTGCAAGTGTATTTCTTTCTTTTTCTGTAATTTGGTTTTCATATATGTCGTCTATTTTGCTTCTTATTATACCTGCACCATTATTTAATATATGTGTAAATGGTGCATATTCTCCGTGAATATCACTTAAGAATACTTCTGTTCCTTTTGGGAGGTTTAGTATTGCTTTTAGGTTTATTATTTCTTCTGTAACTTCAGTTATATTTTTATATTCTTTGCTTAATAGTTTTAGATATTTTTCTCTATTATATGTTTTCATTTTTTCCTCTTTCTTTTTTTATGTTTTTTTGAATTTTATCATAAATTAGAAAAAAAATAAAGTCTATGATTATATATCGTAAACTTTATATATCATAAACTTTATTTGCTTTTATAATTTATTTAATATCCTAAAAATGCTCTTTATTGTAGGACAGATGTATTTTACTTTTATTTTAACCGTTCTTCAACATCAAACTGACTATTATATAAATCAGCATAAAATCCATTTTTTTCAAGTAATTCTTCATGTGTTCCTTGTTCTACTATATCGCCATGATTCATAACTAATATTAAATCTGCATTTTTTATGGTTGATAATCTATGTGCTATTATAAAACTTGTTCTTCCTTTCATTAGATTATCCATTGCTGATTGTATTTGTATTTCTGTTCTTGTATCTATTGAGCTTGTTGCTTCATCTAGTATTAATATTTTTGGATTTGCTAAAATAACCCTTGCAATTGTAAGTAATTGTTTTTGTCCTGCTGATATATTTGTAGATTCTTCATTTATTACAGAATTGTATCCTTTTGGCAATGTTTTTATAAAATGGTGCACATGTGCTGCTTTTGAGGCTTGAATTACTTCATCATCTGTTGCATCTTCCTTGCTGTATTTGATATTTTCTTTTACTGTTCCTCCAAATAGCCAAGTGTCTTGTAATACCATTCCAAACATTTTTCTAAGTTCTCCACGTTTAAAGTCTTTTATATTGTGTCCATCTACCAAAATTTCTCCATCTGTTACATCATAAAATCTCATAAGTAATTTTACCATTGTTGTTTTTCCAGCTCCTGTTGGTCCAACAATTGCAATTTTTTGTCCTTCTTTTACTTTGCTTGTAAAGTCATGGATTATTAGATTATCTGGATTATATCCAAATTTTACGTTTTTAAATTCTACATTTCCTTTTAATTTAGCTGTATCAATACTTCCTTTTGATGTATCTACTTCTTCTTTTTCTTCTAAGAATTCAAATATTCTTTCTGCTGCTGCTACCATTGATTGAAGCATGCTAGATATTTGTGCAATTTGGTTTATTGGCCCGAGTGAATTGTTTGTTATATTGTATAAAACTTTGTATATTTCCTACAGTTATTGTTCCATTTATTGCTAGGTATCCACCTGCAACAGCAACTCCTACATACCCTATATTTGATATGAAGTTCATTACTGGATGCATAAGTCCTGATAAAAATTGTGATTTCCATCCTGACCTATATAGTTCTATATTTGCTTTTTCAAAGTCTTTTGTTACTTTTTCTTCTCCATTGAATACTTTTACTATATTTAGTCCACTATAAACTTCTTCAACTTGACCATTTACATGTCCTAGATAATCTTGTTGTTTTGCGAAATATTTTTGTGATCTACTTACTATTATTTTTACAAAAATTCCCGCAACTGGCAAGATTACAAGTGATATAAGTGTCATTTGCCAGCTTATTGAAAACATCATGACTAGTATTCCTATTATTGTGCATATTGATGTTATTATTTGTGTTATACTTTGATTTAAGTTCATGCTTAAAGTGTCTATATCATTTGTAATAATTGATAAAACTTCACCATGTGTTTTTTTATCAAAATAATTCATAGGTAATCTATTAATTTTTGTTGCTATATCATTTCTTAATTTATATGTAATTTTTTGTGCGACACCTGTCATTGTGAATCCTTGCACAAATGAGAATATTGCACTTATTATATATAAAGCAATTAATGTTAAAGCAATTTGTAAGATTTTGCCAAAATCTATTCCTGTTCCTCCAGATATTTTGCTGACTATTCCATCGAAAATTTCAGTTGTAGCATTACCTAATATCTTTGGACCTACTATTGTAAATATTGTACTACCAACTGCAAATAGTATTACTACAAGTATTGCTATTTTATATTTTGATAAATATGAATTTATTAGTTTTTTAGTAGTTTTTTTGAAATCTTTTGGCTTTTCTATTTGCCCTGCTTTTCTCATTCCTCCCATTGGTCCTGGCATTTTAATTCTCCTTTCACAAATTTTTATTTTGTATCTTCAACATTTAACTATCCACCAAGTTCTTTTTCAGATAATTGTGATAATGCTATTTGCCTATATGTTTCGTTATTTTTCATTAACTCATCATGTGTTCCTATTCCTACAATTTTTCCTTCTTCTAGAACAATTATCTGGTCTGCATTTAATATTGTGCTTATTCTTTGTGCAACTATTATTACTGTTTTGTTTTTAGTTTTCTTTGATAGTTCTTCTCTTAGCTTGCTGTCTGTTTTAAAGTCTAATGCTGAAAAACTGTCATCAAATACAAATATTTCTGGGTCTTTTGCTATTGCTCTTGCTATTGATAAACGTTGTTTTTGACCTCCTGATACATTTCCTCCACCTTGAGAGATTGGACTTTTATATTTTTCTTCTTTTTCTTCTATAAATTCTGTTGCTTGTGCAATACTTGCAGCATCAATCATACGTTCATCTGACATATTTTCGTCTGCATATTTTATGTTTGATTCTATTGTTCCTGAAAATAGTATTCCTTTTTGTGGTACAAATCCTATAATATCTCTTAAATCTTTTTGAGATACATCTTTTATATTAACACCATCTATACAAAGTTCTCCTTCTGTTACATCATAAAATCTAGGTATTAAGTTTACTATTGTAGATTTTCCACTTCCTGTACTTCCTATTATTGCAGTTGTTTTTCCGGGCTCTGCTGTGAAGTTTATATCTTCTAGTATTTCTGTATCTGCGTCTGGGTATCTGAATGATACGTTTTTGAATTCGACAAGTCCTTTTTTGGTTTCATCAAATTTCTTTAATTCTTTTTTGTCTTTTATGCTAGGTTCAGTTTCTAGTACTTCATTTATACGTCTTGCAGATACTTCAGCTCTTGGTAGCATTATTGAAATCATTGATATCATTAAGAATGCCATTACTATTTGCATTGTGTATTGGATAAATGCCATCATGTCTCCAACTTGCATAACTCCTTGGTCTACATTGTGTCCTCCTACCCATACTATTAATATTGTAATTGAGTTCATTATAAGCATAAGAAGTGGCATCATCATTGACATTGCTCTGTTTACAAATATATTTGATTTCATTAAGTCTTTGTTTGCCATATCAAATCTTTTTTCTTCTTTCTTTTCTGTGTTAAATGCTCTTATTACTGGTATACCTGTTAGGATTTCTCTTGATACTTCATTTAATTTGTCTATTAAGTCTTGCAATTTCTTGAATTTTGGCATTGCTATTGCAAATAGAGTTCCTACTACAAATAAAATAGCAAGTATTGCTATACCTATTATCCAAGCCATTGAATTGTCTGCACTTGTTAATACTTTTACAAATCCACCTATTCCTATTATTGGTGCATATACTACTACTCTAAATAGTAGTGTTATTAATTGTTGTATTTGTTGTATATCGTTTGTGCTTCTTGTAATTAAAGATGCTGTTGAAAATTCAGTTAGCTCAGCATTTGAAAATCTTATTACTTTTTTGAATACTTTTTCTCTTAATGTTTTTCCAAGTTTTGCTGCAACTCTAGATGATAAAAGCATTATTAGTACTGCTGATACCATACTTATAAGTGCTATTCCAAGCATTTGAAATCCTGATTTTAAAATATAGTCATTTTGAATTTTATCTGTATCTGCTCCAACATTTGCATAAATTTGCTTTACTTCTGTAATTGCTGCTTGCTCTTTTATTGAGTCTGACATTTCTAATACTTGCTGTGTAAATTGGTTTAAAATTGCTTCTTTTTCTTGCTTGCTTAGTCCTTCTAGTATTTCTAGTACTCCTAAGTTATTTATTTGCTGTTTTTGCTCTTCTGGAAGATTTTGAGTTAAGTTTTCTTTTATTTTGTTTGCTGTTTCTTCATTTGTTATTGCCGCCATTTCCATTATTGGAGTTAATATTTTGTTTTCCAAATTTTCTAAAGTTTCATCATCTAAATCTTTTAGTATGTATGTTTTTCCTTCTTCTAGGCTTGCTTCTTTTCCTAAATATTTTGTTTTTATTTGTTCTTGATGTTTAGTTAAATTACTTCCAACTAATTCATAATTTTCTTGAATTTCTTCTGGATTTTCTGCAAAGAATAAAATTGTATCTAGATCTTGTTTAGATATAATTTCTGGAACTGCATTTTCTATTCCTCCTGATTGAATTCCTTCATTTACTATTTTTGATGTATAGTCTGGAAGTGCTAAGTCAGTTGCAGCTTGAATACATAGTAGTATTATAATTATTATTACTGCAAATATAGAATTTTTAAGATTTTTTAAGACTTTTAACATGTTTTTCTCCCTTCTATTAATTTGAAACAATTAGATTTGGATTGCCATTTTTTCTTTAAAAATGACACTATAGTATATTAGTTTATACAATATAGTGCCATTTTGTCAATTGCATTTTAGTGAATTTTATGTGATTTTTTTGTGAATGTTTACATTTTTCTAAATACCCCTGCTACTTTTCCTAAAATTTCGCAGTTTGGTACTATTATTGGGTCCATTGTGCTGTTTTCTGGTTGTAATCTTATGTGGTCTTTTTCTTTGTAGAATGTTTTTACTGTTGCTTCATCTTCTATTAGTGCTACGACTATTTCTCCATTTTCTGCTGTATTTTGCCTTTTTACTAGGATATAATCTCCATCTAATATTCCTGCTTCTATCATGCTTTCTCCTCTAACTGTAAGCATAAAACATTCTGAGTTTCCTACAAAATCTATTGGTATTGGGAATGTGTCTGTAACATTTTCTACTGCAAGTATTGGTGCTCCTGCTGTTATTTTTCCTATTACTGGTACTTCTACTAGTTCTTTTTGGGTGTAAAAGTCTTTGCTTGATGTGTTTTTTTCTTCTCCTTGTACTCCTTTTAATAGCCTTAGGGTTCTTCCTTTTTTGTCTTTTTTCTTTATATATCCTTTTTCTTCTAGTTTTGCAAGATATCCGTGTACTGTTGCAGTTGAACTTAAACCTACTGCTTGACCTATTTCTCTTACTGATGGTGGGTATCCATCTGACATTATTTGTTTTTCTATGAATTTTAGTATTTCTTTTTCTCTTTTATTTAAGTCTGTTTTCTTTTTTGGCATTTTTACCACTCCATTTCTCATTTTTTCATATAATATCATACAAACAAAAAAATGTCAAACAAAAGTTTTAATTTTTTTAAAAAATTTATTTGCAGATTATTATCCCTTATGGTATAATTACCAAAACTAAATTAGCTTTCTTTAAAGGTAGGAATATATATGAAACCATTATTTAAAAACAGAACTAAATATACAAAACAAAATTATAGAAAATATCTAGAATTTCATCAAAAAAAGTTTGGATTTAAGTATAAAATATATACTCTTTTTATAGTTTTAATAATTATTATATGTATAGTTTTACAAATTCAATATCATAACTATCTTCTAGGTATTTCATTCATTTTAGCCTGTATTATATTCTGGCTATGGAGATACTTTCGTCCAAGATATAATATTTCAAAAGAATTGAAAAAAGATATTTTGGTAAACGAAAAAGAATTTAGTTTTAAATTTTATGAAAAATATTTTGAAGTTTGGGACAGACTAAATTTAGAAAAAGTAAAGTATGGGAAAATATATAGAGTTTACGAAACAGATTCATTTTTTTATTTATATTTAGATAAAGAACACTCTCTTTTACTTGAAAAAACAGGTTTTGTAATTGGAAAAAGTGAAGATTTTGGTAAATTTATTAGAAAAGTTTCTTGGAGGTCAAAATTTAAACTTCCACAAAGTCATAACTAGTTTTAAAATTTTTTACTAAGAAGGAGGAATATGATATATTATTTATATTTATGCTTAATATATCATAAAGAAAAAAATGATTAATTATTTTACTATATTTGTTATAAAAATCTTAAATATTTTACTTAATATATTTGGAAAAAATGGCGGAAATATATTAGGTAAAATCGCTCTTAGATTTAATAAAAATATATTTAGCCATTTCAAGGTAAAATGTCCTGTTATTGCAGTTACTGCAACAAATGGAAAAACTTCTACAAATAACTGCATAAAATATACTTTAAGTGAAGCAGGTTTTAAAGTTGTAAGTAATGTAGAAGGAAATAATATGGATACTGGTATATTGTCTACATTATTAAAAAATTGTACTATAAGTGGAAAAATTAAAGCAGATTTTCTTTGCTTTGAAGTTGATGAAAGCTATGTTCCAGTTATTTTTAAATCATTTAGATTAGATACACTAATTGTTTTAAACTTTTTCAGAGATCAATTAGATCGAAATGGTGAAGTTGAAACATAAATATTAAAAATTAATGATTTTTTAAAAAATTATAATGGAAATTTAATTTTAAACAATGATGACCCTAATGTTTCAAGACTAGGATATGCAAACCCTGATAATAAAAAAGTATATTATTTTAGCTGCGAAAAATATAAATATGCAACAGAGGCTATGAAAGAAGCTGGAGAAGGAAAATTTTGCCCATTTTGCAAAACAAAACTTGTATATGAATATTATCAATATTCACATATTGGTAAATTTAAATGTCCTAATTGCAACTATGGTGATAACAAAATTTATAAATATGCATATAATATTGACTTAAATAAAAGATGTTTTGATGTAGATGGCATAACATATTCAATCCCTGGAAATAACATTTATACAATATATAATCATCTAGCAGTACTTGCTGTTTGCTCTTTATATAATATTGATACTGAAATAGTTTTAAAATCATTTAAAGATTTTTCTTTAAATAATGGAAGATCAGAAGAGATGTTGATTAAAGATTGTAAATCTATTATCAATTTGGCCAAAAACCCCACTGGTGCTAATGTTAGCATAAGAATGTTAAATGAAAATGAAGATGCTAAAGATTTACTTTTTGTTTTAAATGATAATATAGCAGATGGAAAAGATGTTTCTTGGATTTGGGATATTAATTTTGATAAATTAAATAATGTAAATAGAATTATAACTTCTGGAACTAGAGCATATGATATTGCAATTAGAATAAAAGTTGCTGGGTTTGATGAAGATAAAATTTTTCCTTTTTTAGATATAGAATCTGCTTTAGAAAAATTATATGAGACTTCTAACACAAAATATATAATTGCAAATTACACTGCTTTGCAACCAACTAGAACAGCTTTAAAGAGGTTTAATAATCAATAACTTAACTTAAAATATTAATAAACATTATAATATTAATAGTTTTTTACATCTATTTTGAAATGCTAGCAAAAAAGAAAGGAATTATATTAATTATGGAAAATATAAAAATTTTATACCTTTATCCAGATATACTTGAACTATATGGTGACTATGGAAATATACAAGTTTTAAAATATAGATTAGAAAAAAGAAATTTTATATGCACAATTGATAGATATTCTATAGGTGATGATGCTCCTAATTTCCAAGATTATGATATTGTATTTGCAGGTGGTGGAGCAGATAATGAACAGAGTATTTTGGCAAATGATTTATTAAAGTATAAAGAAAATATTAAGCTTGCTGTTAAATCTGGTACATTTTTTCTTTTAATTTGTGGTGCTTATCAACTTTTTGGAAAATATTATAAAGATTCAAATGGAAATACTACTCCTGGCCTTGAAATTTTTCCATATTATACAGCATCAAATCCTGATAAAAAGAAAAGATGTATTGGTAATATTGTAATTGAAGCAACTTTAAATGAGAAAAAGACAAAAGTTATAGGATTTGAAAATCATGGTGGACAAACTTTTGATGTTTTTTCTCCTTTTGGAAATGTATTATATGGAAATGGTAATAAATTTGGAGATAAATATGAGGGATTTTTTCTTGATAATGTAATTGCTACTTATTTGCATGGTCCTTTACTTTCTAAAAATCCTGATGTTGCTGATTATATTATTAAATATTGTTTGGAAAGGAAGTATAAAAAAGAATTTAATTTACTAGATTTAAATGATGAATTTGAAAATTTGTGCCGAAAACAATTATTAGATAAATTTTTAAATAAATAAAATTACGTCAAAAAGCTAATCTAAAAATAGATTAGCTTTTTGACGTTTTTTAATATTCTTCTAATTTATATCTTAAATTCTACCGGCTGATTTTCTTTTAAACTCTCCTTAACATCTATTATCCTTTGGTTTGAAGATCCTCTAAACCTTAATTTTAAATCCTTTTTATCTTCTTCAAATTTTCCATCTACAACAACATCAATATATTTTAATAGTTCCTTTGTTGTTTCATTTTCTTTTGCCATTTTTCCCACAACATCTTTTTCAAAATCGAAACCAGTATAACACCAAATATCTTTATCAGGAAATTTTTCTTTTACCTTTTTTACAAGTGGAAGAAGTCCTTCTTGATTTTGTTTTTCTAAAGGCTCTCCTCCTAAAAGTGATAATCCTGAAATATAATCATGATCTAAATAATTTATAACTTCATCAACTTGCTTTTCAGTAAATTTATTTCCATAATTAAAATCCCATGCACATTGATTAAAACAACCTTTGCAATGATGATTACAGCCACTTACAAAAACAGATACTCTAACACCTTCTCCATTTGCTACATCTACTCTCTTTATATCTGCATAATTCATCTTCTATTCCTCCTTTGCAGAAAATTTACTTGCTTATAAGTGCATTACTCTTTGTTTTATTTCTTTTGTTTTTCCTGCATTCCAGAAGTTTTCTCCTAAGTATCCGCAAGTTCTTCTTACTACTGTCATTTTTGAGTGGTCTTTGTTTCCACAGTTTGGGCATTCCCATTCATTGTCTTTGTTTATTATTATTTCTCCGTCAAATCCACATACATGGCAATAATCTGATTTTGTGTTGAATTCTGCGTATTGTATGTTGTCATATATAAATTTAACTGCTGTTTCTAAGGCTTGTATATTGTTTTGCATGTTTGGAATTTCTATGTATGATATTGCTCCTCCTGATGATATTCTTTGGAATTCACTTTCAAATGATAGTTTTTCGAATGCATCTATTTTTTCTCTTACGTCTACATGGTATGAGTTTGTGTAATATCCTTTGTCTGTTACGTCTTTTATTGTTCCGAATTTTTCTTTGTCTATTCTTGCAAATTTGTAGCATAAACTTTCTGCTGGTGTTCCATATAGGGCAAATCCTATGTTTGTTTCTTTTTTCCATTTGTCTGTTGTTTCTCTTAAGTGGTGCATTACTTTTACTGCAAAGTCATGTCCTTTAGGGTCTGTATGTGATACTCCTGTCATTAGTTTTGTCATTTCATATATTCCTATATATCCTAGTGATATTGTAGAATATCCTCCATATAGTAATTTGTCTATTTTTTCTCCTTTTGCAAGACGTGCTATTGCTCCATATTGCCAGTGGATTGGGCTTATGTCTGAGTGTGTTCCAAGAAGAGCATAGTGTCTACACATTAGTGCTTCGAAACATAGTTCTAGTCTTTCGTCTAGTAGTTTCCAGAATTTATCTTCGTCTCCGTCTGCTATTATTGCTATTTGTGGTAAGTTTATACTTACTACACCTTGATTAAATCTTCCTTCAAATTTGTAGTTTCCGTTTTCATCTTTCCAAGGTGATAAGAAACTTCTGCATCCCATTGGGCTAAATACATTTCCTTCATAGTTTTCTCTCATTTTCTTTGCTGATATATAGTCTGGGTACATTCTTTTTGCTGAGCATTTTACTGCAAGTTTTGTTAAGTAGTCGTATTCTCCACCTTTTAGGGAATTGAATTCATCTAGTACATATACTAGTTTTGGAAATGCTGGTGTTACATATACTCCTGCTTCATTTTTTATTCCTTCATATCTTTGTCTTAGTACTTCTTCTATTATCATAGCATTTTCTTTTATGTATGGGTCTCCTTCTTCTAGGTGTAAGAATAGTGTTACAAATGGAGATTGTCCGTTTGTTGTCATTAATGTGTTTATTTGATATTGAATTGTTTGTACTCCTGCTTTTAATTCTGCTTTTAGTCTGTCTTGTACTAAGTCTTCTATTACATCATCTGGTAGTTTTCCTTTATATTTCTTTTCAATTTCTGCTTTGAATTTATTGTAGCTTTTTCTTAGGTATTTTCCTAAGTGTTTTAAGTCTACAGATTGTCCACCATATTGGTTACTTGCAACTGCTGCTATTATTTGTGTTGTAACAGTACATGCTACTTGGAAACTTTTTGGACTTTCTATCATTTTTCCGTTCATTACTGTTCCGTTGTCTAGCATGTCTTGAATGTTTATTAAGCAACAGTTAAATATTGGTTGCACAAAGTAGTCTGCATCATGGAAATGTAAAATTCCTTCTTGGTCTGCTTTTGCAATCTTTTCTGGTAATAGAAGTCTTCTTGTTAGGTCTCTTGATACTTCTCCTGCTATATAGTCTCTTTGTGTTGATGCAAGCATTGTGTTTTTGTTTGAGTTTTCTTCTGCAAGTTCTTTGTTTTCGTTTCTAATTAGTCCTAATATTGACTCGTCTGTTGTGTTTTGCTTTCTTACTAATGCTCTTGTATATCTATATACTATGTATTTTTTTGCAAGTTCATATTTTCCAAGTTCCATTAATTTTTCTTCTATGATGTCTTGTATGTCTTCTACAAGCATTCTTTTTTTGTTTAATTCCTCTATATATTCTATTATTTGTTTAATATCCTCTTTATTTGCTCTTTCTTTTTGTTTTACCTCTTTATTGGCTTTTTCGATTGCTGTATTTATTTTTGCTCTATCATAATCTACAGCTCTTCCATCCCTTTTAATAACTTTCATTTTACATTTCCTCCTTCATTTTTTGTATGTCTTTATTATATATCTAAAAAATATTTTTTCTGTTGCGTATGCAACATTTTTAAAAATAATTTTTTTGTAAAAACTTTTCTCACTCTTTTCAATGGGTTAAACATTTTTTTTATAATATTACAAATTTATTACAAAATTTATATCTTTTTATCTTTTTTTGTTGATGTGTTTTTTCTTGATAATCTAAGTTTTTTTTTATTATTCACATAAAAAATTACTAGAATTTATTGTAAAAAGTTGCAAATGCAACATTTTTTGTGTATAATAGTTTTTGATTTATATATGATATTTAATTTTTTATGACATTTTTTTATGATACTTTTATAATTTCTAATTTGACTTTTTGCAAATTAACTATTTATATTTATAATAAAAATTGATATTACTTATATATACTTATATCAAGCAATAATTCAAGAGGTGTTTTTGATGAACTATAATTTTAATATAGAAAATTTTATTAGAGATTTTCAAAAAAACTGCAGTAAAATACAAAAAAAAGATTTTAAAAAAGATGAAATAATAACTACATATATAGAAAAAAGAAATCAACTCTGCATACTAATATCTGGCTCTGCTGATTTGGTTCGTTATGATTCTAATGGTAATAAAACCATTGTCGAACATTTTACAAAGTATGATGTTTTTGGTGAGCTTTTTTATATTATTGCTACTAATAATGAATTATTTGTAAAAGCTAGGCAAGAATGTGAAGTACTATTTTTTTCTTATGATGGTCTAAAACACAAATGTAAGCAAAATTGTAAATTTCACCAAACTCTTAGTGAAAGCTTGTCAGAATTAATTTTAAATAAAGTTACTTTTTTAAATACTCGTGTTGAACTTTTAACTAAACGTACTATTCGTGATAAGATACTTGGTTATTTTGCTATTTTATCTAATAGAAATTTTAGTAATTCTTTTACCATTCCTTTTTCTTTAACAGATCTTGCTGATTATTTAAGTATTGATAGAAGTGCTATGATGAGAGAAATAAAAAATTTGAAAGATGAGGGGTTTATTAGAAAGAATGGTAATAAGATTACTTTATTGTATAAATAACAAATAATAAACAAAATTGCCAAAATGACAGAGCAAAAATTGCCAAAGGGGACGGAGCAAAATGGCAACTTTTAAG
>CALXUX010000049.1 GCA_944391785.1 uncultured Clostridia bacterium | reverse complement strand
AATGGAATTATAAGAAAAGAAATGTAAAGTTAGAATTTTTAAAACTCAGTTATTTCAATCATTTTAAAATTCAACTTTACATTTCTTTTAACTTTACATTCTAACACCCTATGAGTTATGACATACCATCATAACTCGGTGGCTCTGCGAGGCAATAATTGATGTATTTTTACATAAAAAAAATCAACCAGATTTTTATTTCTGATTGATTTTGTATCAGTTCTGTTCTATTAGTTCGAACAGAAACGCCATTGGTGCCGGTGGTGGGACTCGAACCCACACGCCATTGCTGACAACAGATTTTGAGTCTGCCCCGTCTACCAATTCCAGCACACCGGCATAAAGAAAATAACTAAATTCCTTAATATATTAGCATATAAAAAACCAAAAGTCTAGAATTTTTCAAAAAAATGTAAAACTTTTTTTAAAGCCCTTTAAATTTTTTAAAAGATATGGTAGAATAACCACAAAAAAAGTCAGAAGAAAAAATGGAGGTATAAAAAATGGAATTTAACAAATGTAGTAGATGTGGAAGTTTTTATTTATCAAATGGAAATGTATGCCCAAAATGTAGCAACAAAGATAAGCTAGAATTTTCAACATTCCAAAACTATATAGAGGAAAATGGATTAGACGAAAATCTTGAAACAATAGCAAGCCAAACAGGAATATCAATAAAAAATATAAACAGATTTTTAACATATGAAAATTACGAAAATAAAGCAGAAGAAGCAAATCTAGACAAAATAATAAACAAAAACAAAATATATAATGAAGAAAATTCAAAACACAAAAATATAAACCTATATTAAAACATAAATCAAGAAAGGATTGTGAAATCATGGAAAACGCACTAGAAGTCTTAAAAACAAGAGGATATATAGAACAAATGACTCATCCAGAAGAAATGATGGAATTTTTCAGCAAAAATAAATGCATCCCATTTTACATAGGAATAGACCCAACAGCCGACAGCTTGCATGTAGGGCACTTTGTTTCATTAATGGTAGCAAGTTATATGCAAAAATGTGGAAACAAACCTATAATCTTAGTAGGAGGGGGAACTGCAAGTATAGGGGATCCATCAGGAAAAACAGACATGAGAAAAATGATGACTCGTGAAGTAATAAATCACAATGTCCAAAAAATAAAAAAACAAATAGAAAAATTTATAAATTTTGATGGAGAAAATGGAGCAATTATAGTAAACAATGCAGACTGGCTATTAGACTTAAAATTCATAGAATTTATGAGAGAAATAGGAAGCCTATTTTCAGTAAACAAAATGCTTGCAGCAGAATGTTACAAACAAAGAATGGAAAAAGGTCTAACATTTTTCGAATTAGGATATATGTTAATGCAATAATATGACTTTTTACATCTATACAACACATATGGATGTAAACTACAAATAGGAGGAAATGACCAGTGGTCAAACATAATAGGTGGTGTAGAACTAATAAGAAAAATAGGAAAAGAAGATTCATATGGATTAACATTTAAGCTACTAACAACAAAAGAAGGCAAAAAAATGGGAAAAACAGAAAAAGGAGCACTATGGCTAGACCCAGAAAAAACATCACCATATGAATTTTACCAATACTGGAGAAACATAGAAGACGAAAGTGTAGAAACAGTATTATCATTATTAACATTTTTGCCAATGGAAGAAGTAAAAAGACTAGCATCATTAGAAAATGAAAAAATAAATGAAGCAAAAAAAGTAGCAGCATTTGAAATCACAAAATTAATCCATGGAGAAGAAAAAGCTAAAAAAGCAGAAGAAGCAGCAAATGCACTATTTTCTGGAGAAGGAAGCACAGAAAATATGCCATCTACAAAAATATCTGACAAAAACATTAATATAGTAGATGCACTAATTTTAGCAAAAATAGCACCATCAAAAAGTCAAGCAAGAACATTAATAAATCAAGGAGGAATATCACTAAATGACGAAAAAATATCTGATATAAATTATATGCTATCAGAAAAAGACTTCTCAAAAGGATATGCTATTTTAAAAAAAGGCAAAAAAATATTCCACAAATTGGAAGTTTAAGTAAATAATTAAATTAGAAACAGATACATTTTTATCTTAAAAATAAACTTGACAAATCTAAATCTCTAATATATGATAAAAGCAAATTAAAGACAAAATTAAATTTAACAAAACTAGAAAAATCAAAAAGATAAAAAGGAGGAAATTAAAATGGAATTAAAAGGTTCAAAAACAGAAAAAAACTTAATGGAGGCATTTGCAGGAGAATCACAAGCAAGAAATAAATATACATACTTTGCAAGTAAAGCAAAAAAAGAAGGATATGAGCAAATAGCAGCAATATTCCAAGAAACAGCAGACAACGAAAAAGAACATGCAAAAATGTGGTTTAAATTACTACAAGGTGGAGAAATAAAATCAACACTTGAAAACCTACAAGCAGCTGCAGAAGGAGAAAATTATGAATGGACAGACATGTATGACAGAATGGCAAAAGAAGCAAAAGAAGAGGGATTTGATCATATAGCATTCTTATTCTCAGAAGTTGCAAAAATAGAAAAAGAACATGAAGAAAGATACAAAAAGCTAATAGAAAATGTAGAAGGAGGACTAGTATTTAGTCGTGATGGAGATAGAATCTGGAAATGCAGAAATTGCGGACACATTGTAATTGGAAAATCTGCACCAGAAATATGCCCAGTATGTAGTCACCCAAAAGCATACTTTGAAATAAAAGCAGAAAATTATTAAAATAAAGTATGTTGCATTCATTAGTATTTTTAACAAAAAGTAAAAGTAAAATTTAAAGTAAAATTAATATTAATATTAATATTAATACAAAAATATCTACAAAATTGAAGCCATTTAAATGGACTTCAATTTTTTTAAGTTATAGGAAATTGCAAAATTTCACTTATAAACTAATGTTTGTAATTGATTATAATTAATGAAAATATGAAAAGAAAGAAGAAAATAAAAAAAAGCCTTGCGAAAACTTGTTTGATATG
>CALXUX010000048.1 GCA_944391785.1 uncultured Clostridia bacterium | reverse complement strand
AAAAAGTTGCCATTTTGCTCCGTCCCTATTGGCAATTTTGCTCCTTCCCTGTTGGCAATTTTGCTCCTTCCCTTTTGACAACCCCTTTTGACAACCCCTTTTGGCAATCTCTTTTGGCAACTTTTGGCAACTTTTCTTCAGCCATTTTGAAAATTTTTTCGTAACTTTTTCTTTATTTTTTAGAAATAAAGAACCTTACTAGCAATATTATCACTACCACTCCAATTATAACAGCCACAATCATTACAATTAAATTTCTATTTTTATTTTCCTCTTTATCCATATTTACTTCTTCTACAATTTTTTCTTCTTCATCAATGGATAATTTTTCAATTTCATATGCATTTTCTAATTCTTGTTTATTATTTTCCTGTTCATTTATAAACTGTTTTTCTTCTTCTGAATTTCTTTTATACACTGATATTATAAATTCCTTTTTCGTATAACCATTTGATGCTGTTACTATTATTGTTATTGTATTTTCACCTTCTTTTAAATTTTCGTTTCCGCTTATTTCTACTTTGGCTTTTTCATTTTCAGGAATTGCTAATATATTTAATTTTTCTATTTGTTCTGAAATTTCTGCACTATACTTAGTTTCTATATTATCAAATACAGGATAGAGCAAAACATTTTCAATCGCAAGTGTTTCTAAATTTGTATTTGCAAGTTCTGCATCATTTGTTTTTGTGACATTTATTGTATAAATATTTTTTTGGCTTTGGTCTTCTGATATAACTTCTATTTGTATTTTATTTAGTCCGTTTACTAAATTTTTATTACCTGTAATATTTACAGTTGCATTAGTGTTTTCAGGCACTGCAAGTATGTCTATATTATTAATTGTGCCCGCTACTACTAGATAATAGTCAAAAGTGTCTTTATTAAAATTTGGACTAACACCTTCTGCGTCTATCCTAAGTAATTGCAATTTAGAATTAGTTTTTGATTGGTCTTTAGTATTTATTTCTTCTGTTTGTTTTTGCAAGTTGCTTATTTCTTTAGTTTCACCTATTTTAATCTGAATACTATTAAAATCTGTATCTATTTCTTGACCTTTTTCATTATAGAAATTACCATCTATTAAAAAAGAACAAATTCCATCACTTTTTGCTTTAAATTTAAATTTTGCAATTTCTTCTGTTTTGCTATTTTCTCCTCCCGATTTATCATACCATACATATATGATTCTATTATCTACAATATTTATATAATTTTGGTCTTCTATAAATTCTAATTTTTCTGTATCAAAATACAAATTAAAATCAAAGGCACAAGTATTAGAATTTTCAAGGTTTACAGTTATTTCAATATCTTCTCCTTGCATAAATTTATCTTTATTGCTTTTTAAAGTAACTATTGCTTCTGCTTTTGCCATTACTTGAAAATTATATATATTTAAAATTAAAAATATTATATAAATAATTACTAAAACTTTTTTTATTTTTAACATATTTTATCTCTCCATATTTCTATTTATTAAGTTTATATAAAATTTATAATATAGGTTTTGGGGCTAATCAAATTATTTGACAAAATCTTAAAATATTTGCCTTAAGATATTATGATTAACTATTTTATGATTAACTATATTATAATTAACGATATTATGATAAACATTATTTTAACAAGCGTTATTTTTACTAAACCAATATTATATATTTCTAAATATTTTTTTAATTTTATTGCTCAATAATCTTAATCCCCAAAACATGCCTTTGAATAAGAAGTAAATCTATTGAAGTTGGCTTTTTGTTTACTTTATTAATTATTCCGGCTTTTTTAAATATATCAGGAAGATTTTCTATCTCTAAAATATATCTTTGAAGTACTAATAAATCTACACTATTAATTTTCCCATCTCCATTAACATCTCCATATATTATAACTTTGTATTCTCTTAGAGTTATACCATTTTCTTTTACTTTAACTTTGCACCCAGTACCTATTAAATCTGTATCACTTAAAAGTTCACCATTGAAGTTTACAATTTCAATTTCTAAATCAGTTGTGATGGCATTTTTTAAATCTAAAATTGTGTTTTTATTATAATCTATCCCTGAGATTTCAAAGCCATTAACATTTATTGAAGTATCAAAATGAATTTCCGAATCTTCTAGTTTTCTTACAACATTTACCTTGCAAGAAGCAGCCACTTCTTTCGAATCTACTGAAGATACTACTACTTCACACTGTCCTTCTGAAAGTGCTTTAATATTTCCAGAATTATCAATTTCTGCAATATCATTATTGGTGCTTGAAAATGTCACATTTTTATTATTTGCATCTTCTGGTAAAATGGTAGCTTCAATTTTAAAATTATCTCCTACTTGCAAGCTTATTTCTTCATAATTTAAATTTATTCCGCTTACCTTACTATATACATTTATTTCAATTTCCGCCTTTACATCATTTTCTTCTGCTTTTACTGTAATTTTAGCAGTGCCTGATTTAAGTGCTTTTATATTGCCTTCTTCATCTACTAAAAGAACATCTGGATTACTTGATGTGAATATTACTTTATGGTTACTTGCTTCTTTTGGAGTAATTGAGATTTGCAGTTTTTTAGTTTCTCCTTTTTGAATTGTTGTGTTATCTATTGTTACATCTATTTTTTCAATTTGAGTTTTTGGAACTTCTGTTACATATGTTTGGAATATATATCCTATAACACCATTTTCTAAAATCACCTTGTCCCATCTATCTGACGTGCCTATTCCTTTTTTTATTCTTGTCATTTTATCTTGGTATGTTACAGTTGTCAATATTTCATATGATGTGCTAGGGCCTGTTCTTATATTTACATTTCCACTATTATTGCAATACACTTTTGTATTGTCATCTTGAAAGTCTCCACTATTTATATTTGGGCTTTCCTGTGGTATTTCTGCCATGTTGTTATATACTGGAATTATAAAATTCAAGTTTCCTTCAAGTAGTCCTGAATTTTTGTAACCATTATATATAGATTTTGATTCACTATATGGTGCTAAAACATTTGTCATATATTGGTGCCAGAAAAGCTCACTTCCTGAATTGTCATATACATGGAATTTTTGCAAATAGATTGTGTTTTGACCTTTATTAATATAACTAGAACCTATAAATATTCCTCCTCCAGTAATTGACCTTTCTTTTGTATTCCATGGAATAAGATATTTAGTTTTTGTTTGCTCACTTGCTCCTTTTCCGTCTTTTGCATATTGAAGACCATTTTTTATCGCTCCCATTGGTTCTGATGAACTTGTTGCTCCAATGTTATAAAAATTATATAAGCCTTCAAATCCAGAAACTTTACCACTTATAGAGCTATGTGATAGAAATGGACCTACTTCTTGTTTTATTCTTGATGCTAAATGATATACACTTACACTTGATGTTTTTCCTGCTTTTAATATTAAATCAGAATATTTTTCTGACATAGTTATATTGTTTCCATTACTGTCATAATAAGAGACTATTTGGTTATAAAATTCTGTTCCATATAGTATTTTTTCTATTCCAGTTAAATTATTTGAATATGCATCATATGATAAACTTTCAAACTGGAATATTCTTACTTCGTTTAAAAAATTTCTAGGATCCATACAATATTCTACAGCTTGTTTTGAACTATCTACCCACCCACTATCTACTTCTACATTGTATTGACCTGGGGTTGTATTTTTCCAAGAGTCTTGATAGTTTAATGGAACTAGGTTTTTTCCGAAAATGTTTTCTTGTGATATTACATAATCCCAGTCAAGATCTGTATATAATGGTGTGAATGTCCAGTTTGGGTGTTTTTTTGCAATTAGTTCTAAGTAAGGTTTATAACTACTTGGAAAGTTTTCAATTCCTTGCTGGCCTTCTTTTGAGATGCTTTCATTTTTTAAGTATAGCAATACAAGTAGGATTGTTATAATAATTATTGAAATTATTATTAATTTTTTGGTTTTCATCTGTCTTCCTTTCTTTGAATTTGTTATTTTTTTGGAAATTGAGGGTTATTTGCTTTTTATTATATTTATTACTTACTTAATATTTGGTTAAGTAATTTTATGTTGCTTTTTTATTAATCAATTTATTGTTTAGTCAAGTATTCTTTTATTTATTATTTTTTTACTGAATTCATCTTTATTTTAACTATTTTATTTTTATTTTATACTTTGTTTAACTAAGTTTATTTTAATAATAATTTTAATCTTTTATTTCCTTTGCTTTTACAATTATTCTTTTGGCTGAATCATTTGTGCAAGTTATTAATGTAACGGTTCTTTTGCCATTTGTTTCTTGATCTAAACAATCAACATTTGCGGGTAGCACTATGTCTATTTGATATATTTGATACTCTACTTTTCCTATGTTATTATCTGTTATTATTATTTTATCTCCAATATTTAGTTTTTTTAAATTATGGAACATATTTGAATTTTTAAAGTTATGTCCTGCAATGCAAAAATTACCTATACAATTTGCATTTGCCCCCCAAAACTTGGTTACAGATATGTTTAGTGCATTACTTGAAAATTCTTTTAATACATATGTTTCTAAGCTAATTTCTGGAATTTCTAGTTTAGCTTCTACTTTGTAGCCTTTATATTCTTCTATAATTTTTTCTTTTGGGTATTTGTTGTTATCTGCATTATCAGTTGAAGTTGTATTTTGATTTGTATTTTGTTTTGTATTTTGATTTACATTTTGATTTAAATTTTGATTTGTACTTTCGTTTAATTTTAAGTTTGCATTTGTATTTGAAAATATATTTGTACTGCTATTTGAAGATATATTTTTATTCTCATTTTCTGAATTTCCATTTTTACTATTTTCATTTTCAAGTTCTTCTGTGCTTTTTATATTAACAAAATCTCCCTCTAAAGAAGCGGAATTTGCAATTTTGTTTATCCTATCTTCCTCATATTTTTGTATGCTTAACCATATTAATAAAATTAAAATTAGTATGATAAATAATAAATTTACTAAAAATTCAAGTTTATTTTTCTTCTTTTTGTTTCTATACATTTTTTTCTCCTTATAAAGTAAAGATAAAATTAAAATAAATTTTAATTGTAATTTTAATTGTAACTGTAATTTTAAGTTTAAAATTTTAGAAAGTTATTTTGTGAGACTTAAAAATACCTATTTAAAAGTAATCATATTAATTTCTGCTTTGCTTATTTTTCTTATAATTTTAAAAAATTTAAACTTTAATTTTATTTTTTATTTACATTATAATTTAATAAAATAAAGTTTAAATTTTTATATAATATATAAGTTTCTATTTTTAATTTTGCTTTATTTCTATCTAATTATATATTTGTTACTACTCTTTACAGTTATAAAAATTGTAGAGAAGCCCACGAGTTGTTATTTATATAAAATTTATGCAATGACGAATGCTACCCTCGTGATTGTAGCCCTTTTTCATTTTCCTTTCCATCTACTTATTTTTATTCGTTTTCTTATTATAATAAACAAATACTACAAGTACTAAACCTAAAACTATTACAATTGGCACATATATATTATTTCCTGTTTTTGGTAACTCTTTTGGCATTTCTGCTTCATTATTTGCATTTTCATTAATTTCTTCCCCACTTATTCCAGTTTCCGGATTTTGCTCTGGTGTAGTTTCTTCTGATGGCTCTTGTGGCACATTTTCTTCTGGAACATTTATTACTTCTTCTTTAACATCAAAATCAAATGTCTCTTCTGCTATAACAGCATCTGAATTATCTCTATCTATTAGTTTAAATGTTATTTTATAATTCCCAGCATCGCTAAATATCGCTCTTACATTTAAAGTTTGACCTGCATCTTTTCCACCTATTTTATCTCCTTCAGCACTTCCCCATCCACTTTGAATTATGTCATGCTCTAAACTACTTTGATCTTGTGCAAGTAGCTTAACATTTGCATTTTGTGGAGTCCCGAGCTTCTGCAATAAGTCTTACATTTTCATAATATTTACCCATAGCAGATAAGTAGCTTAGTTTCATCTCTTTTTCTTGATTTTTTATTATATCTCCTGTATATTCTAATTTAAATGTATAGTCTATATATTCTGGTTCAACTGTTACGCTTTTAATTATAGGTATAGTTATATCATCAAATGGAGATGCATCTGGTTTTGCTAAACCTTCTCCTACTACTGTAAACTCCGTTGGGTTTGATGTTGTTAGGTCTTCTTTTGCTTTAAATGTTACTTGCATATTAGATCTTGGAGCAGTTCCTCCTGTAGAATCATAAAAAACAACTCTTACTTTTGTCCCTGTATCATTAGGTGTTCCTCCTTCTGCACTTACATATTCAAATAAACTGTTATCATAGTTTATGTCAAATGTATATGCTCCTAAATCTTGCCCAAAATTTATAGCCACAGTAACTTCTTCTCCAGGTCTTACAAGCTCTTTATTTACACTTATATCTATTGTGTCAAGAGAGGCCGCATAAGTATTTCCTACATATAAGAATGTTACTATTATTGCAAAAATTCCAATAATGCTAATAATTTTTTTCATTGATTTTTTCCTCCTTTTTGTTTTTTATATTAATATTATGTGAATTTTTGCAAATTTTATTTTGTTATTATTTTTGTTTTTTGTTAAATTTTGGAAAAATATCCAATTAAAAACGACCATCTCTTGGACATTTTAGAATAATATTTCAAAGTACCCAAATATTGCCAAAGGTTACCAAAAGGTGCCAAAAGGGACGGAGCAAAATGGCAATTTTGCTCCGTCCCTTTTGGCATCTTTTGGCAATTTTTGCTATTCTATTTTATTTTTTCAATTCTCTCACTTACATTTTTAAGTAAATTTTTGTAATTATTCAATTTTTCTTCTTCTTCTTGTACCTTTTCTTTTGGAGCTTTATTTACAAATCCTGGATTTGATAACATTTTTTCACATCTTGCAACTTCTGATTCTAGCTTTTCTTTTTCTTTTTGAAGTCTTTTGCTTTCTTCTTCTATGTCTACTAACCCTTCAAATGGCATGTATAGTTCTATGTCATCTTGGATTATGCTTATTGAGTCTTGTTTTATTCCTGCTTTGTCTTTTTGTATACAAATTTTTTCTCCAAAACCTAATTTTAAAATAAAGTCTTTTGCTTCCCACATTTGGTTTTCATATCTTTTGGTTACAAATATTAATTCTGCTTTTTTTGATGGGTGAACATTCATATTTGCTCTTACATTTCTTATTTCTACAATTATTTGTTTTATTTTTTCTATAAATTCTTCTTCATTTTCGAATTTATAATTTTTCTTTAATTCAGGCCATTTAGAAACCATTAGTTCTTTACCATCATAGTTTACTAGGTTTTGGTATATTTTGCTTGTTACAAATAGCATAAATGGGTGTAATAGTTTAAGTGAATTCCTTAATACATAGTCTAAACAGTAACTTACCCTTACTTTTTCTTCTGTATTTTCACTATATATTCTTTGTTTTGCAATTTCAATATACCAGTCGCAAAATTCATTCCATATGAAGTTATATATTTTATCTAGTGCTACTCCTAGGTCATAATTTTCTATATTGTTTGTTACTTCAAATATTAATTTTTCTAATTTGTTTATTATCCATTTGTCTTCTATTCTTAACACATTACTATTTATAGTAGATGTTTTTTCATCATAGTTTTCTTTATAAAATGTTTTTATATCTTCTTCTGATGCTGAATTATTTATTACAAATTTTGCTGCATTCCATATTTTATTTGCAAAGTTTGATGCTTGTTCTAGTTTTTCTGTCATATATTTTATGTCATTTCCCATAGTTGTTCCAGATAGAACTGAAAATCTTAAGCTATCTGCTCCATATTTTTCTATTACTTCTATTGGGTCTATTCCATTTCCAAGTGATTTTGACATTTTTCTTCCAAGGCTGTCTCTTACTATTCCATGTATTAAAACATCGCTAAAAGGTTTTTCTTTCATGGCATATAGTCCAGAAAATACCATTCTTGCAACCCAGAAGAATATTATGTCATATCCTGTTACAAGTACATTTGTTGGGTAGAATGTTTTTAAATCTTCTGATTCCTTATTTGGAAAGCCTAATGTTGAAAATGGCCATAATGCTGAACTAAACCAAGTGTCTAAAGTGTCTTCATCTTGATGCAATTTTGTACTTCCACATTTTTCGCATTTTTGTGGCATCTTTTTGGCTACATTAATATAATTGCATTCTTCACAATAATATGCAGGTATTCTGTGTCCCCACCATAATTGTCTTGATATACACCAGTCTTGTATATTTTCCATCCAATTGAAATATGTTTTTTCATATCTTTTTGGTACAAATTTTACATCTCCATTATATACAGCATCTAGTGCTGGTTTGGCAAGTTCTTCCATTTTTACAAACCATTGCTCAGATATTCTAGGTTCTATTGTTGTATGACATCTATAACATTTTCCTACATTGTGTGTATAATCTTCTATTTTTACTAGATTTCCCAATTCTTTTAGTTTTTCTACTATTAGACATCTTGCATCAATTGCTTTCATCCCTTTATATTCTGGGACTAGGTCAAGCATTATAGAACTATCATCAAATACTTCTACTATTTCTAAGTTGTGTCTAAGTCCTGCTTGGTAATCGTTTGGATCATGTGCTGGTGTTATTTTTACACATCCCTAATCACATAAAAATTATAGTATGTTAGAAAAAAATATAATACTAATGTATATTTTATCATATTAATAATATTTAATCAATTGTTTAAATGTGAAATTTATAAGTCAGCGTTTTTGGTTATTTTCAGATTTTATTTGCAATAATTTTATAATTTTTATTAATTTTTAAAAAAACAGTGAACTAAAAAAATATTTTCCAATTCACTATTTTTATTCTTACTTTTATAATTTTATAGAACTTTCCAGTATCCACTATTCCTATTTCCTATTCTATCAATTTTATTATCATCCTTCATTTTTTTAATATTTCTTTTAATTTTATCTCTACTTACACCTAACATCTTCGCCATTTCTACTTGGGTTATTTTGCTATTTTCTTTAATTAATTCAATTATTCCATTTTCAACACTTTCATTAATTGTTTGTGCGAAGTTTGGGCGAAGTTTGGGCGAAGTTTGGGCGGTAGAATTATTTTCTCCTCTCATTGCCTTTAAATAACTCTCAGATGCTCTACATTTAACAGCCACTCCTCCAGCTTCATTAATAATTTCAGGAAATGGAGAACCATACTCTTTACAAGCATCTGTTATCCTTTTTATTCCACTACCCCAATATTCTACAAAACCTGCTCTAAAAAAAGTTTGTGAAACTTTAAGATTTCTAGGCATAGATGGATGAGATTTAAATAGTATATCTTTTACTTCATTTGGTATTTCACCAGGATTCCAAAAGTAAAGGTAATCTTCATAAACTTTTATTTGTGTCGGAATAGCCACATTATATGCTTTATGTTGTAAAAAATTATAAATTATTTCTCTTGCAGCTGTTTCTGGAATTATGTATTCATCTACTCTTTGCATACCATTAAATGAAACATAAGCTTTTAAATATTTTGTATATAATATCCTTACTATTTCTTCTGCTTGAAACATAAGTGAACCGTGTACTTCATCTTGGTATCTTAAATCTGCATCATCTTTTCCAAAAAAAGCTATTCTCGTATATGCACCAGGTATCCACTTTTCTGGGTCATTATGAAATAGCAATATTGCAGAAGTTGTTAAATATCCGTCTTCATACAATTTTAGATTTTCTAATAGTCCCTTATTATCTATTTTCACTTCATCTGGACTTAACCTTTTATTCTCTACTGCTAATTTTTTAAATCTTTCAATAGCATTTGAATCTAAATCTTCAACGGTTACATTAGGAACTTGCATAGCATCCCAAGTCTTTCCAAATCTTTCTAAAAGAAGTCTATCGTATTCTGAAGAAGTAGCTTCGTGATTACTTCTTCCACTTCTTAAATAAAATTTTCCGTGATAACTAATTGGTATCGGATATTTATCAATTTTTATTGCGATATATTCTAAATCATTTTCTTTCTCTAATTTTACTTCAGTAAGTATTCCTAAAGAATCTTTTATTTTTCCAGGTAATTTATCTAAAAGACTCTGTGCTGCATTTCCTAAACCAACGACTTTTCCATTATCATCAACACCTATATATAGGAAACCTCCTGTAGTATTAGCAAATCCACAAATCCACTCAAGCCATTCATCTTTCCAGATTTTCTTGAACTCTACATCTTGATTTTCAATCATATTTTTCTCCTCATAAGTTATTTCTTTTCACAAAGTATATCACATTTAATATTATTTTTCTATTATTATACTCACTTTTACAAAAAATATTTTATTTAAAATTTTTAATAATTGGCAAAATCTACACCATTAAAGCCCATTAATCTCCAACATCCAATTCTATATTATAAACTTTATAATCTTTGTCTATAATCTTAGTTTCCATATTTTCAATAAATAATGTAGCTTTAAAATCTTTACTAGCTTTATTTAAAGCTTCATTCAATTCTTCACTCACTCCTATAGATAACATTTTAATAGGTGTTTTTAAAGACACATTACTATTAGTTTTTGCTCCTCTAGCTTGACTTATGATTTCTACCATTTGATTTCCTAATTCTATTTCTTTGTTAAAATCATAATTTAAAGGTTTTATTTCTGTAATATGAATTGATTTTTCTGTATGATATAGTTCTTGGA
>CALXUX010000047.1 GCA_944391785.1 uncultured Clostridia bacterium | reverse complement strand
CTCAAAAAATATATTTATTTAAAAGTGGAATGTTTTATATTTGTTTAGAAGATGATAGCAAAAAACTTTCAGAAACATTTGGGTTTAAAATAACAAAATTAAATGAAAAAATTATAAAATGTGGTTTTCCAATTTCAAGGCTTGATTATTATGTAGAACAACTGCAAAAGAGAAATATCCAATTTGAAATAGTTGATAAAGATTATTCTAAAATAGAAAACTACAAAGACTATATTAATAATAGTAATTTAAAAAAAGTTGTGCAAGAAATTATAAAAATAGATTTAAATAACATTACTTTTAGAGAGGCATATGAATTTTTAGAAAAAATTCAATTAGAACTGGAAAAAATATATAATAAGGAAAATTAAAATATGAATCAAGACAACGAATTAAAACTAATTCCAGTATATGAGCAATATATGGAGTATATGGTACAACTATTAATTAAATTACCAAGAACAGAAAAATTTAGTATAGGAACAGATTTTAAACAAATAATGTATTCAGCATTAGAAGATATAATGTATATAAATAAATTAGAAAAAGAGCATAGATTATTTTATTTAAATAAAATAGACGCAAAAATAAATGCTCAAAGAATAATGTTAAGGGTTATGAAAAAATTTGCATGGATTGATATAAAAAAATTCAATACTGCAATGGAAAAAATATACGAGATTGGAAAAATCTTGGGAGGATTAATTAAGTATTATGCCAAAAACAATAAGAAATCAGTTCGATAAGTTTTTGACATATGAAAAATTATTAGAGGCACATAATAGATCAAAAAAAGGAAAGTGTAGAAAAAATGAATTAATAAAATTCAATTTAAAACAAGAAGAATATATAATGTGGTTATATGAAAATTTAAAAAATGCTACATATAAACATGGAGGATACAAAGAATTTTATGTAACAGAACCAAAATTAAGAAAAATAGAAAAATCAAGATATATAGATAGAATTGTTCATAGATGGTTAGTAGATAATTTTTTATTAAAAGCATTTGTAACTCAATTTATTCCAACATCATTTGCTTGTATAAAAAATAAAGGAATGCATAGAGCAGCATTTTACGTGCAAAAAAGTATGAGAAAAGCAAAGAAGGAATGGAGAGAATATTATATATTAAGAACTGATGTATCTAAATATTTTAATAGTATAAATAAGAAAATATTATTACAAATTTTAGAAAGAAAAATAAAAGATCCAAAATTAATATGGTTAATTAAAGAAATTTTATATGCACAAAAAAGAGATAAAGGCATTGAAATAGGAAATTATACAAGTCAAACATTTGCAAATATATATTTAAATGAAGTAGATCAATATATTAAACATGTTTTAAAAATAAAATATTATTGTAGATATTTAGATGATAGTATATTAATTGTAAAAACAAAAAAAGAAGCTAAAAATGCTTTAATAAAAATTGAAAAATTTTTAAGAGAAAAATTAGATTTAACACTAAATAAAAAAACACAAATATTTAAAGGAAAACAAGGAGTAAATTTTTGTGGTTATAAAATAAATGAATATAGACTTAAATTACGTGATAAAGGAAAAAGAAAATTAAAAAAGAAAATAATAAAATTAAAAGCAAAAGTAAAAAGCGGAGAAATTACAAGTCATGATGCAAAAAGATATTTAGCAGGACACGTAGGCTATATAAAATGGGCCAATGTTTATAACTTGACTAATAAATTATTTTATATGAAAAAAGATTTTAATAATAATACAATAAAAAATTCAAATTAGAATAAAAATAATACAATAAAAACAAAATAAAAAATTCAAATTAGAATAAAAATAATATAATAAAAACAAAATAAAAAACTTTAAATTAAAATAAAAGCAAGGAAAAAAATAACTTCAAATTAAAAAGAAATCAAAATAAAAAAACAATTTCAATTTAAAATAAAAGAAAATATAAAATGTTAAGAATTAATTAGGGATAAATCGAAGAGGCTAACTCTACTTCTAACCGTACCAATCGTGGAGGCAATTACAATGTTGATGATACTAATGTGGCAAGTACGCGCAACAACAACAATCCTACTAATACCAACAACAATATCGGTTCGCGTCTCTCACTCTAATACTATTTCAGATTATACATTTTACGGAATGTATACAGTAAAGTATTAGTAATAAAGAGATTTATTCCTTCCTAAGACATAATTTTTAGCAATTAAAGAATAGGTAAAAAAGAATTCGTAATATTGTGTTAGTAAGAAAGTAATTTCTGAATATACTTAAATATTACATTATAAAAATAAGGAAAGAAATTATATGAATAGATGTTTTTTAATGGGAATAATTCAAGAAGAAGTAAAATTTAAATTTGTATTAAATGGTAAACATGACTCAATAGCAAATATAAAATTAAAACTTTTGAATAATACTATAGTAAAAGTCACAGCATATGATAAAGATGCAGACTATTGTTATAGAAGATTATCTCAATATGATTTGATAATTGTAGATGGAAGATTAAATACAGATTATTCAATAATAGTAGAAAAAATATATAAATAAAGACGACAAATAAACTCGAGAGTATAAGAACTTTCGAGTTTAAATAATTTTTAACTATTTGTAAATTTTAAAGGTTGAAGTAACAATATTCAGAGGAATTTTATTATTTACTAGACATAAATAGAGCTTTTTATATTTCTAAAATTATAGAAAAATGCGAAAAAATGTTATTGTAAAAGTATAACCATATTTTGATAAAATTGTGAAAAAAATAAGAAAAGTATTGACAAAAACAAACAAATGTTTTATACTTTATGCATAAGTATAAAAGGATGTGAAAAAAATGAAAAATGAATTAAACATAGTAAATAATGAAGAAATTAAAAATTTAATATATACAATAAGAGGTAAGCAAGTAATGTTAGATAGTGATGTAGCAAAGTTATATCATTATGAAACTAAAAATGTAAACAAAGCAATGAAACGAAACATTGAAAGATTTCCAGAGGACTTTTGCTTTCAATTAACAAAACATGAATTAGATAAAATGTGGTTCCAAATTGGAACCACATCTAAAAATAATAATTCAAAGTATAGAAGCGAAAAATATCTGCCATATGTTTATACTGAACAAGGAATCTCAATGCTTGCAGGAGTATTAAAAAACGATATTGCTATTCAAGTGAGTATTAGTATTATAAGAGCTTTTATTGAAATGCGAAAATTTATATCTTCAAATGCACAAATATTTGAAAGATTAACAAATGTAGAATATAAATTGCTAGAGCAGGACAAAAAATTTGATGAAATATTTAATCAATTACAAAATGAAGAAAATATAAAACAAAAAATATTTTTTGAAGGTCAAATATATGATGCTTATAGTTTAATAATAGATATTGTAAAAAGAGCTAAAAATAAAATTATGATAATTGATAATTATATAGACGATAGTATTTTAAAAATATTAGCAAAGAAAAATAAAAATGTAGAAGTAGTAATACTAACTTCGAAAAAAAGTAATATTTCAAAATTAGATATACAAAAATTTAATAAAGAATATCCAATTTTGAAAGTAGCTAAAACTGATAAATTTCATGATAGATTTATTATTATAGATAATAAAGAATTATATCATTGTGGTGCTTCAATAAAGGATTTAGGGAAAAAATGTTTTGGAATTAATAAAATAGATGATATAGAAATAATAAATAAATTTGTAAAGATATAGTATAATTATAGATAGATGTGGAAATGCAGTAATTAAGCAAAAAAGTATATTTATAAAAAGTGGAAAACAGCAATAAAAAACCTCGGAAGTTTTGAAACTTCTGAGGTTTGATATGTTTTGTAAAAAGCTCTTTTTATCTCTTGCTAAATTGTGGAGCTTTTCTAGCTTTTTTAAGACCGTATTTTTTTCTTTCTTTCATTCTAGGATCTCTTGTTAAGAATCCATTTTGTTTTAATGCTGGTCTATATTCAGCATTAGCTTCATTTAAAGCTCTAGCAATACCATGACGAATAGCTCCAGCTTGACCAGTGAAACCTCCACCTTTTACAGATGCTATTACATCATATTTTGAAGTTGTATTTGTAACTGTTAGTGGTTGTCTTACTATAACTTTTAAAGTTTCCATACCGAAAAATTCATCGATATCTTTTCCATTTATAGTAATTTTTCCAGAACCTTCTACAAGTCTTACTCTAGCAATTGAAGATTTTCTTCTTCCAGTTCCATAGAAAAATATTTTGTTTGAATTAGCCATTTTTTCTTACCTCCCATACTTCTGGTTTTTGTGCTTGATTTTCATGTTCGCTTCCTGCATAAACTCTTAATTTTTTAAGCATAGCTCTTCCTAATGAATTATGTGGTAACATTCCTTTAACAGCTAACATCATAGCTTTTTCTGGATTTTTGTCAAGCATTACTTTAGCAGGAACTTCTTTCATTCCTCCGATGTATCCTGAGTGATGTCTATAAATTTTTTGGTTTAATTTATTTCCTGTTAAAATTACATCTTTACAATTAATTATAATAACATGGTCACCTGTATCAATATTTGGTGTGAATGTTGGCTTATGTTTTCCTCTTAATAACATAGCAGCTTCTGTGGCAATCCTACCTAATGGTTTGTTTGCTGCATCGATTATATACCATTTGCTTTCTACTTCGCCTTTTTTTGCGCTATATGTTGTATTATTCATGGTGATAATACCCTCCTATTTTTATAATATTTTTTATTTATATATGAAATTTAAATTTTGGGCCACCGGGGAGAAGCCTATTATTTAAATCATATTCTTTATAATGCTTAACTATTTTATTATAAAAAGCTTAATTTGTCAATATTTTTTGAAAAAATTGTGAAAAGTATTGCTAAATTTTTGGAATAAAATTATAATGTATTAAGTAATTTTTAGTAAAAATGAAATAAAACGCAATTTGAAACATAAAATTAATTAATGTTATTAGTTTTTAGTTTTATGAGGAGTGATGTAATGCCAAGGGGAAAACACGCAATAAATAGAAAAAATAAAACTGTTACTAGTCGTATAAATAATACTGAAATAACACCCAAAAGAACTGAAACTTCTAAAAGAACTGAATCAGCAAAACGAAGTGAACTTTTAGGAAGAACTAAATCTTCAAGAAAAGCTCAATTTTCAAGAGAAATTGAACCTTCAAGAAAAATTGACTCTTCAAGAGGAACCGAATCTTCAAAAGCAACTGAATATTCAAGAGGAACTGAATTTTCAAAAGCAATTGAATATTCAAGAGGAATAGAATCTCCAAGAGAAACTGAATCTTTGAGAAGAGCTAGAACTTCAAAAAATAGAAAAAAAAGAAAAAAAATTAGTGAAGAAACAAAGCAAGGATTTTTGCAAGGTGTACTTACACTTATGTTTTCACAGATTTTAATAAAATTACTAGGAATGGTATATACTTTATATTTAACAAATAGAGAAGGTTTTGGTGATGAGGGGAATGGTATAGTTTCAAGTAGTTACCAAATATATGCTATGCTACTTACAATATCTTCAACAGGAGTGCCAAATGCAATTTCAAAACTAATATCTGAAAGAGTTGCAGTAGGAGATCACAAAGGTGCACATAGAATTTTTAAAATAGCTTTTGCAACATTTGCTGTAATTGGACTTGTTGGAAGTTTAATGCTATTTTTTGGAGCAGGTTTAATTTCAAAACAATGGCTTCAAATACCAGAAGCAGAAATGACAATGGTAGCATTATCACCTGCAATATTCTTTGTAGCAATTTCTTCAGTTATGAGAGGCTACTTTAATGGTAGGCAAAATGTAAAAGCAACAGCAAGATCGCAAACATTAGAACAAGTTTTTAAAACAGCTACTACCATTATAATTGTAGAAATAGTTGCAATTTTATCAAATGTATCTACAGAATGGATGGCAGCTGGTGCAACACTTGCAACAACACTTGCAACATTTGCAGGATTTGGATATTTATTTTTATATTACAAAACAATAAGAAAAGAAGTAGCAAGGGAAATAAAATCAACAGTTAATTATAAATATGAAAGAGTAAAAACAATTATAAAAAGAATACTTGTAGTATCAATACCAATTGCATTAACAGCAATAATGTCATCATTAAACAAAAATATAGATTCTTTTACAGTTGTAAGAAGTTTAAAAGAATTCTTACCAGAAAGCGAGGCACTTGCACAATACCGGAATACTAGGTGGGAAAGTAGATATGTTAACAAGCCTGCCACTTTCAATAAATGTAGCATTTGCTACAGCCTTAGTTCCAGCAATATCTGCAGCTAAAGCAAGGAGAGATAGGAAAACAATAGTAAGAAAATCATCATTTTCATTATTAACATCAATGTTAATTGCACTTCCTTGTACTGTAGGTATGTGTATATTTGCAGGTCCAATACTAAATTTACTTTTCCCAAGAGCAAGTGATGGAACAGCAATATTGCAAATAAGTTCACTTACAATTCTTTTTACAGTATTAGACCAAACAATAAATGCTATACTGCAAGGCTATGGAAAACTTAGAGTTCCAGCAATAGCACTTGGTATGGGTGTAATTACAAAATTAATTTTAAACTTAATCCTTGTTCCAAACCCAGCGTTTGGAGTAAATGGAGCAGCTTGGGGTTCTGTAGCATGCCATGTAGTTGCATTTACAATTACAATGGCAGCTTTAAGAAAAGTAATTAAACTTGATTTAACATTTAAAAAATTTGTTATAAAACCCGCAATAGCAGTCACAATGATGGGAATTTGTTCATATTTTATATATTTTGTATTTTCTAGTATAATTGGACAAAAAATGGCAACAATATTAGCAATAGTTATTGCTGTAATTATATATGTTTTAGCAGTAATAGTATTAAAAATATTTTCTAAAGAGGAAATAAAAGAAATGCCATATGGAAATAAAATTTGTTCTGTTTTAGAAAAAATGAGGATATATTAATAAAAAAATAAAAAAGATACTAAAAAAAGAAGGATTTTATCGAAATTTGGCGAATAGTTTTAATTAGTAGTACAGTTATTGCTAGATTTCAAGCGATAAACGTACATAATTTAAATCTTATAGGAGGTAATTTAAATGAACAAAGCTGATTTAATCGCAGCAATAGCTGCAAAAACAGGAGACACAAAAAAAGTTGCTGAATCTACAGTAAATGCTT
>CALXUX010000046.1 GCA_944391785.1 uncultured Clostridia bacterium | reverse complement strand
AAAATTGTTACAAAAAAAAATTTAAAAAAATTTGAAATTTGAAAAAACACTTGACAATTTATAAACTTGTACTGTATAATCGATATATTCGAAAAATTGTCAAAAAAAATTTCAAGCGAAATTTTATAAATATACAAAAAACAGTAGGAGGTGCCAAAAATGAAAAGAACATTCCAACCAAAAACAAGACAAGAAAAGAAAGAACATGGTTTTATGAAAAGAATGAAAACTAGATCAGGAAGAAACGTATTAAAAGCAAGAAGAGCAAAAGGAAGAAAAAAATTAACAGCTTAAGAAAATTAAAAAGAGAGATTAATGTTTATTGCAAAATAAGATAAGGTTGAAAGTTAAAAAAAATACAAAAGCCTACAATTTTGCAAATTTTAAAATTATCTCTCTATGATTTTTTTCATTCTATTTCGACCAAATAGAAGGGAGAAAGAAAAAATGAAAAAAACAAAAATGCTAAAAAAAAATTATGAATTTAAAATTATTTTATCAAAAGGTAGAGGATATTTTGGTAAAAATATATCAGCTTTCATACTAGAAAATGGTAAAAAATACAATTTATTAGGACTTGCCATAAGTGTTAAAACAGCCAAAGCCGTAAAAAGAAACCACATAAAAAGACTAATAAGAGAAAACTATTACAGCTTAGAAGACAAAATTTTATCTGGAAAAAGTATAGTATTTGTATTTAATAAAAAAGCAGATGTAGAAAAAGTAAATTTTAAAGACATAAAACAAGACATGGAAAAAATATTTAATAATGCAAAAATATTTAAAATAAAGGTATAAGTAATGAAAAAAGTACTAATTGGCCTAATAGATTGGTATCAAAAATATATATCAAAATGGCTAACAAGTAAAAATATAAATTGTAAATATTATCCAACATGTTCTGAATATACAAAACAAGCAATTATAAAATATGGACCAATAAAAGGCAGTATAAAAGGAATATGGAGAATACTAAGGTGCAATCCTTTTTCAAAAGGAGGCTATGATCCTCTAAAATAAATTTAGGAGGAATATTAATGTTTAATTTTTTTGCTAACATTTTTGGTTATTTATTAAATCTAATATATGAAATTGTAAATAACTATGGAATTGCAATAATTTTATTTACTCTAGTAATAAAAATAGTAATGTTGCCACTTTCAATAAAGCAACAAAAAATGCTCAAAAAAAATTCTAAATTGCAAGAAAAGCTTAAAATATTACAGTTCAAATATAAAAATAATCCAGATAAACTAAACCAAGAAATGATGAACCTATACAGAGAAGAAAAAATGAATCCATTTAGTGGATGTTTAAGTGCAATAGTTCAATTTATTTTATTAATATCAATTTTTTACATGGTAAGATGTCCATTAACATACATGAAAAAAATAGATACAAATACAATAAATTCATATGTAAGTCAAATGAAAGATGCAGGAATAACAGTAAGTGCAGCATATCCAGAAATAGACATCATAAGAGAAATTAATTTCTTAAAAGAAAAAAATCCAGAAGACCAGACAATAAACAATTTATCACTTAATATGAATTTCTTAGGATTAGATTTAAGTAAAATCCCTCAGCAAAACTTAGGGGATTGGACAGTTTATATAATACCAGTTTTATATATACTTTCAAGCTTTATCTCAATAAGAATGACAACAAATATGCAAGCAAAAGCAAACAAAAAAGATGAAGTAATTGATGTAACAGAAGCAAGTCAAGGAAAAGAAGAAAAGGCAAACAATAAAAATGTTAAAGAACCAGAAAACAAGTTAATAAGCCTAGAAGAAAAGAAGCAAGAAGAAGAATATGATGCAATGGCACAAACAAACAAAATGATGTCTTGGATGATGCCAATTATGTCAGTATCAATTTCAATAATAGCACCTTTGGGATTGGCGTTATATTGGTTAGTTAATAATATCTTAATGATACTTGAAAGATTAATATTAAATAAATTAATCAAAGATGAAGATTAACTTTTTTGGGAAAGGATGATATTATGCTTAAATCTATAATTGCACAAGGAAGTACAACAAATGAAGCAATAGAAAAAGGGCTAAAAGAGCTAAATGTAGCAAGAAATATGGTAGATATAAAAGTTTTAGAAGAAGAAAAAAGAAGTTTTTTTAGTATTTTAGCACCAAGAGTTGTAAAAGTAGAATTAACATTAAAAGAAGAAAAACACCAAGAAAAGCCAGCAAATAAGCCAAAAAAAGAAATACATTTATCTAAAGAAGAACAAAACTTAGCTTATAAAAATCTTGAAGAATTTTTAAATCAATTTATAAAAAATATGCCAGAAGGAACAAAATATAAAATAGAAAAAGCAGAATCAGCAATATATGTCTCAATAGATAACGAAAATTTAGGTTTTCTAATAGGATATAGAGGAGAAACACTATATGCATTCCAAAATATTTTATCAAGTATTGCAGGAAAAGGCATAAATAACAAAGTAAGAGTAATTTTAGACATAGAAGGTTATAAAGAAAAAAGAGAAAAAACTTTAGAAGAATTAGCAGACAAAATGGCAAAAACAGTAATTAGAACAAGAAAATCAGTTACATTAGAGCCAATGCAAGCATATGAAAGGAAAATAATACATACAAGATTACAAGAAAATCCAAAAGTTGAAACGAAAAGTATAGGAGAAGAACCATATAGAAAACTTGTAATTTCATTGAAAAGTAAATAAAATAAAGAAAATCCGAGGTCAAAGGTCAGATTTTACAATTAAATGTAAATCTACTTTTGACTTTTTTTAAATAAAAAATTAAAAAGAAAATATAAAAAAAGAAAGGAAGAAAAAAATGAATGTAATAGCATCAATCTCTACGGCTCCACGGAATTGGAGGAATAGGTATTATACGTATGAGTGGAAAAGAATGTTTTGAAGTACTAGATAAAATATTTATTCCAATAAAAAAACAAACAATAGGAAAAATAAGAGGATATACAATGAAATATGGCCATATAGTCGAAAATGGCGAAATTATAGACGAAGTTTTAGTATCTTATTTTAAAGAGCCAAAAAGTTATACCACTGAAAATATGTGTGAAATAAATACACATGGTGGAAACATAGTAATGCGCAAAATCTTAGAACTATGCTTAAAAAATGGTGCAGAATTAGCAGAGCCCGGAGAATTTACAAAAAGAGCATTTTTAAATGGAAGAATAGACCTTTTGCAGGCAGAATCTGTTATAGATATAATTAATAGTAAATCTGAAAAAGAAGCAAAAACAGGTATTAAGCAATTAGAAGGAGTTCTTTCAAGTAAAATTGCAGAAATAAAACAAGAAATTTTAGATGTAATGGTTAATATTGAAGTTGCAATTGATTATCCAGAATATGATGTAGAAGATGTAACAAATAATCAAATTTTAAATATGCTTACAAGTATTAAGAAAAAGTTAAAAAAACTTGAAAAAAGCTTTGATAATGGGAAGCTTTTAAAAGACGGAGTAAAAACTGCAATTATAGGAAAACCAAATGCAGGTAAATCATCTTTGCTAAATAGTATATTAAATGAAGACAGGGCAATTGTTACGGAAATAGAAGGTACAACAAGAGATACAATAGAAGAATTTGTAAATATTTCAGGTATACCTTTAAAATTAATTGATACAGCAGGAATAAGAGAAGCAAAAGATGAAGTTGAAAGAATAGGTATTGAAAAATCAAGAGAAATTGCAGAAAATGCAGATTTAGTAATTGCAATTTTTGATAGTACTAATGAATTTTCAAGTGAAGACAGGGAAATATTAGAAATTGCAAAGAACAAAAAAACTATAATAATATTAAATAAAATAGATCTTGAAACAAAAGTTGATGAAAATTCTACTGAACTTGCTCAATTTTCAGGTAATATTATAAAAATGTCAGCACTTACAAAAGAAGGACTAGAAGATTTATACAAAAAAATAGAGGAAATGTTTAATTTTAATGAAATTAATGTTGACAATGAAATTTTAATTACTAATTTAAGGCAAAAAAATTTAATAACAAAAGCTATAGAAAATGTAGAAAAAACAGAAGAAACTATAAGAAAAAATGAGCCTTTAGATATTATTGCAATTTTTATAAAAGATATTTTAGAGGATTTAGGAAATATAACAGGTGATTATGTAACAGAAGATATTATAAACGAAATTTTTTCTAAATTTTGTTTAGGAAAATAATAGATCAAATTTTTTAAAAATTTTGATTTAAGATATAAAATAAATTTTTATAAAAAAAATTAATAAAAAAAATTAATAAAAAAAATTAATAAATATTTTTATAGCATTTTATAAAAATAAAAAAATATTTTAAACGAAGAAAATTTTAGCCCTTAAAATAAAAAATAAGACATTTTTATATTTCAAACATAAAATTACATATAAAAACAGAAAAAAAGCAAATAGAACGATTCTGAAACGAAATTAGATAATTTAAAAATATATTTTGAAATGGTTTTATTTAAAAATTAAAAATGGAAAAAAGTTATCAACAATTTATTAACTTTTTAAGAATTTTTAAAAAAATTTTTCAAAACTGTGGATAACAAAACTGCAGAAAAAATGAAAACCAACATATCAAATGTTCGTAGCGAATTTTGTCGAACATTGATAAATAGGCGTTTTCATGCCTATAAAATTTACCAAATAAAATATGATATACATAAAATATTTAATTTACGCAAACCAATTAAGCAATAGATAAATTTTTACAAAAATCATGCCAAATCCTGTAAATTCTAGGCTGTAGCCATTTGAAAATGAAAAATATACATGATGGTTAATTATCTAAAAATATATAATAATAAACATTATTTTCTGTTTCATATGAATGCTAAAAAAGAAAAAAAGTGGAAAAAAATAGAAAATGTTTCACGGTTTAAAATTGAGAAACCTTAGAACCTGTTAGGAAAGAAAAGAGGGCAATTTTAGAAAAATAAAAAATAATTATAAAAATGGAGGAAATAAAATGAGTTATTTTGCAGGAGATTATGATATAGCAGTTGTTGGAGCAGGACATGCAGGATGTGAAGCAGGACTTGCAGCAGCAAGATTAGGTATGAAAACATTAATATTTTCAATTAGTCTAGAAAATGTAGCAAACATGCCATGTAACCCACATATAGGAGGAAGTTCGAAAGGACATCTAGTAAGAGAAATTGATGCACTTGGGGGTGAAATGGGGAAAAACATAGACAAAACAATGATTCAAATTAAAATGCTCAATACATCAAAAGGACCTGCTGTGCATTCATTAAGGGCACAAGCAGATAGAAAAAAATATCAAGCAGAAATGAAACACACACTAGAAAAGCAACCAAACTTAGAATTAAAGCAAGCAGAGATTGTAGATATAAAACTTGAAAATGGAAAAGTAAAATCAATCGAAACAAATGTAGGAGCAATATATAATGTAAAAGCAATAATTTTAGCAACGGGAACATATCTAAAAGGAAAAATTTTTATAGGAGATTTCTCTCAAGAAAGTGGACCAGATGGGGTAGCTGCTGCAAACAAATTATCTGATTGTTTAAAAAAATTAGGAATAGAATTAATAAGATTTAAAACAGGAACTCCAGCAAGAATAAATAAAAGAAGCATTGATTTTAGTAAAATGGAAGTACAAAAAGGAGATAGCAAAATAGTACCATTTTCCTTTGAAGATGAAATAAAAGAATTAAATCAAGTTGATTGTTATTTAACATATACAAACGAAAAAACCCATGAAATAATAAGGCAAAACCTTCACCGTTCACCACTATATTCTGGAATGATAGAAGGAACAGGACCAAGATATTGTCCATCAATAGAAGATAAAGTAGTAAGATTTGCAGACAAGCCAAGACACCAAGCATTTGTAGAACCTGTAGGATTAGACACAGATGAAATGTATATACAAGGAATGAGCTCATCACTACCAGAAGACGTACAAATTGCTTTATACCATACAATACCAGGACTAGAAAAAGCAGAATTTACAAGACCTGCATATGCAATAGAATATGATTGTATAGACCCATTAAATTTAAAACTATCATTAGAATATAGAGGAATAGAAGGCCTATTTTTAGCAGGCCAAATAAATGGAACATCAGGCTATGAAGAAGCTGCAGCACAAGGATTAATTGCAGGAATAAATGCAAGTTTAAAAATAAAAGGAAAAGAACCTCTAATACTAGATAGATCACAAGGATATATAGGAGTTTTAATTGATGATATTGTAACAAAAGGAACAAACGAACCATACAGAATGATGACATCAAGAGCAGAATACAGGCTTCTTCTAAGGCAAGACAATGCAGATCTAAGATTAACTGAAATAGGGCATAATATAGGACTTATATCACAAGAAAGATATGAAAAATTTTTGTTAAAAAAAGCAAATATAGAAACAGAAATTGAAAGATTAAGAGGAAAAATAGTAAAACCAACAAAAGAAGTAAATGAATTTTTAGAAAAGCACAATACAACACCACTTACAACAGGAACCAAAATGGCAGAATTGTTAAAAAGAACAGAGCTTACATATGATAATTTAGAAGAAATTGATAAAGATAGACCAAGTTTAACATCTCAAGAAAAAGAAGAAGTTGAAATTCAAATAAAATATGAAGGATATATAAAAATGCAAGAAGCTCAAGTAGAAAAATTTAAAAAGCTAGAGCAAAAGCTATTGCCAGAAGACATTGATTACAATGATGTTAAAGGAATAAGTTTAGAAGCAAGGCAAAAATTAAATAAATTCAAACCACATTCTATAGGACAAGCATCAAGAATTTCAGGAGTATCACCAGCTGATATTTCAGTTTTACTTATTTTTATGCAAAGTTATAATAAAAAATAATTTTTCGTGAAACATCAAAATAAAAACGTAAAAAATGTGGAAAAAAGGAAACAAAAAATGTTATAATGTGGATATACTTTTTAAAATTTGATTAAAATGTGGAAAAAGAATAATAAAATTGCTTAAACTAATAAAATAATTGGAGGATTTTATGGAATATAAAGAATTTAAAAAGATATTATGTGAAAAAATGCAAGATATAAATATAATATTAAGTGAAATGCAAGTTGAACAATTTTTTAAGTATATGAATTTACTTCTAGAGTGGAATGAAAAAATTAATTTAACAGCAATTACAGACGAAAATGAGATAATATTAAAACATTTTGTGGATTCTCTTACAATATGCAAATATTTAGAAAATAAAAATTCATTGATAGATGTAGGTACAGGAGCAGGCTTTCCTGGAATTCCGGTTAAAATTGTAAGGCCAGATTTAAAAATAGTTCTTTTAGATTCTTTGAATAAAAGAGTGAAATTTTTAAATGATGTTATTGAGAAATTAGATTTGAAAAATATAGTTGCACTTCATGGTAGGGCAGAAGAAGTTGCAAGAAAGCCAGAGTATAGAGAGCAGTTTGATATAGCCACATCAAGGGCTGTTGCGAATTTGTCTGTGTTGTTAGAGTATTTGGTGCCTTTTGTAAAGGTTGGTGAAAGGTGTATTTGTATGAAGGGGGCAGAAATTGAGGAAGAATTGAATAGTGCTGGGAAGGCGATTATGGTTTTGGGTGTTAAGGTTGATAAAGTTGATGATTTTTTGTTGCCGGGAAGTGATATGAGGAGGAATTTGGTGATTTTGAAGAAGATGAAGGAGACTTCTGGTAAATATCCTAGAAAGGCAGGGGTGCCGGCGAAGGATCCGATTGGGTAGGTTTTTTGGGAAATATGTTTCTGGTGAAAGGGTTTGGAAATGTATTTCTTTTTTTTGGGAGTTTGGTTTGGAGGGGGGCCGCTAAAGAAAAGGTAATATATATAATTTTAAAATATGAACGGCTTCTTGCATAGCATAAGAACTTCTAAGTAAAATTTTTGGCACCCTTTCTGCATAATTTTCTAGGGCGAAAATTTGCGAACTATTTCCGAAAATTTTACCTAAGAAGTTCTAATGCTATTCCAGTCGCACATTCATATTTTAAAATTATATATATTACCTTTTCTTTAGCTACTCTACAATAATTACTTTTTGATTTTTATATTTTATATTAGTATTATTAATTAAAAATATTTTTATATAATTATTTTTAATATTTGATAAAAATCATGAATAATTATCACATAAATTATACCTAAAAATCTAACATGTAGAGAAGCCTAAGTGAAGGTAATATGTCTAATTTTAAAATATAAATGTGTGACTGGAATAGCATTAGAACTTCTTAGGTAAAATTTTCGGAAATAGTTCGCAAATTTTCGCCCTAGAAAATTATGCAGAAAGGGTGCCAAAAATTTTACTTAGAAGTTCTTATGCTATGCAAGGAGCCGTTTATATTTTAAAATTAGACATATTACCTTCACTTAGGCGGCTACCTTTAAGCCAAAAACCATAACACACACAACAACAAAAATTAAACAAAATTTCAAAAACTCATTGACTTTTATTATATAATTATATATTATAATAATAGATACAAATATAAAACTAATAAGTTAATATTTACCAAAAGAAATGGAGGCATTTTTGTGGGAAAAGTTATATCAGTAGCCAACCAAAAAGGTGGAGTAGGAAAAACAACAACAACAGTAAATTTAAGCACAATTTTGGCAAAAAAAGGAAAAAAAGTAATGTTAATAGATGCAGATCCACAAGGAAATGCAACTAGTGGTCTTGGTGCAGAAAAAGATGTCGATTTATCATTTTACGATGTATTAGTAAACGACACACAAATAATAGACACATTGGAAAAAACAGCTATACGCAACCTACTTGTATGTCCATCAAATATGAACTTAGCAGGAGCAGAAGTTGAACTTGTTTCTATGATGTCAAGAGAGCAAAGATTAAAAGAAAAATTAGATATTTTAAAAGAAAGGTTTGACTATGTTTTTATAGACTGTCCACCATCACTTGGATTAATTACACTCAATGCCTTTACTGCATCTGATAGTGTACTAATACCAGTACAATGTGAATATTTTGCACTTGAAGGATTAGGGCAACTTTTAAATACAATAAACCTAGTAAAAAAACATCTAAATAAAAACATTCAAATAGAAGGAGCTTTGCTTACAATGTATGACATAAGGACAAACTTATCAAATCAAGTAGTAAAAGAAGTAAAAAAATACTTTGAAAATAAAGTATATAAAACAGTAATTCCAAGAAATGTAAGACTTAGTGAAGCACCAAGTTATGGTATGCCAATAACAGAATATGACCCAAGATCTAAAGGAGCAAAAAGCTATGAAAAACTTGCAAAAGAGTTTTTAAAAAATCAAGTTCTAGAAGATAACTAATATTTTAGTTATAGGTAACCTAAAAAAAACTAAAATTTTAAAAGAAGGAATGTGATAAAATGGCTAAGAAAACAGGATTAGGAAGAGGATTAGACGCATTATTTGGACCTGTACCTGAAGAAGAGCAGGTACAAGGTAATGAGATGGTAAAAGATTTAAAGTTAACAGAAATAGAACCAAATAGAGATCAACCAAGAAAAACATTTAACCAAGAATCATTAGAAGAGCTTGCAGATTCAATTAAAGAATTTGGATTAATACAACCAATTGTAGTAACAAAAAAAGACGGATATTATGCAATTGTAGCAGGAGAAAGAAGATGGAGAGCCTCAAAACTTGCAGGCTTAGAAAAAATACCTGTAATAATTAGAGACAATGACGAAAAGAAAAATCAAGAAATATCATTAATAGAAAATATACAAAGAGAAGACTTAAACCCTATAGAAAAAGCATATGGAATAAAAAACTTAATAGATAGATTTGGTGTTAGGCAAGAAGATATAGCAAAAAGGCTTGGAAAAAGTAGGAGTACAATAACAAATATATTAAGACTTTTGAACTTAGAGCCAAGAGTATTAGAACTTGCCAAAGAAGGAAAATTGACAGAAGGTCATTGTAGAGCATTATTAGGAATAGAAGATCCAGAAAGGCAATATAAAACAGCAATTAGTATGATTCAAAGAGGTGCAACAGTAAGACAAGTAGAAAATGTAGCAAGTAAGAAAAAAGTATCAAGAGAAGAAAGCGAAAGAAATGAAATATTATATAGAGATATAGAAAATAGATTTCAAAACTTTTTTGGTACTAAAGTTAGGTTAGATGTTGGAAAAAGAAGAGGAAAAATAATAATCGAATATGCAAATAATGATGATTTAGAAAGAATATTGGGATTAATGCAATAAATAATAAAATTTTTAAATATTTTTTAATAAAAAATAAATAATAATTTATGTAAGACTTAATATAAAATTATATACTAAGGAAAGGATGATAAATCATGGATGCTATTTTTGAATTAATAAATACTGATATGTTTTTATTAGTTATGTTTTGTTTGATTATTTTATTTATAATAATTACATTTATTCTTATTGCAAAATTAAATAGGATTAAGAAAAATTATAATAATTTTATGAAAAAGATAGGAAATGGCACAAATATTCAAGAAGACTTAGAAACTTTTATGCATAAAGTTGATAGAGTAGAAAAGCAAAATTTAGAAATTGTTGAATATTGTAAAAATTTAGATAAAGACTTAGAAGGATGTATTCAAAAAATTGGAATTGTAAGATATAATGCTTTTAAAGATACAGGAAGTGACTTAAGTTTTGCATTAGCAATGCTTGATGAAAATAATAATGGTGTTGTATTAAATGGAATTTATTCAAGAGAAATGTCAAATATATATGCAAAACCTGTTCAAAATGGGATATCTAATTATACAATATCTGAAGAGGAAAAAATGGCTATAGAAAAGGCTGTAAATAGTAAAAAGATATATAAGATAAAATAGGTTTTTATTTTATAATTAAGGTATACACAATTTTTTAGTTATATTTATTTTTTTTAGAGTTAAATAGGATAAAAATTGTGTATTTTTTTGTTGTATATAAAAGTTGAAATTACAAATAATATCAGTAAATTGTTACGATTCACGGCTAAAATGAACCGCGTCAAGTGGACATTATATAAATCATTTTAAAATATAAACGGCTCCTTGCATAACATAAGAACTTCTAAGTAAAATTTTTGGCACCCTTTCTGCATAATTTTCTAGGGCGAAAATTTGCAAGCTTTGTCCAAAAAGTTTACCTAAGAAGTTCTAATGTTATTCCAGTCGCACATTTATATTTTAAAATGATTTATATAATATCCACTTGACGCTTCTCTATAAATTGGCATAAGGTTGTGAATTACAACAGTAAAATATTGGAAATTGTAAAAAATAGAAAATTACTATTGACAAATGTTAATAAAAATGTTAATATGATTATTGTCTTGAGGTAGAAGACTAAGATATGGAGAGGTGGTCGAGTTGGTTTATGGCACCAGTCTTGAAAATTGGCGTGCGTTTATAGCGTACCGTGGGTTCGAATCCCACCCTCTCCGCCAATTTTATTTTAATACATTAAGATATAAATCG
>CALXUX010000045.1 GCA_944391785.1 uncultured Clostridia bacterium | reverse complement strand
AAAAAAAAAAAAAATAAAAAAATAAAATAAAAAAAAAAAATAAAAAAATAAAATAAAAAAATAAAATAAAAAAATAAAATAAAAAAATAAAATAAAAAAATAAATTTAAAAAAATTGTATAAAATTTGTAAAATAAACCAAAATATATATAAAAGCGAAGAAAAGGGTGATTTTTTGAAAAAAGTATCTAAGTTTATTATTTTATTAAGTTTGCTAGTATTATTATTTATTTCATATGCTATCTTTGAAGATGAGGAAAGTGAAAATTATGTTAGTTATGCTGCATCTTCTAGTACATCAGTATCAGATATTCAGTTGATGGCAAGAGCGATTAATGGAGAAGCTAGGGGAGAGCCATATGAAGGACAGGTTGCGGTAGGAGCTGTAATTTTAAATAGAGTAAATGATTCTAGATTTCCAAATACAATAGCAGGAGTAATATATCAGTCAGGAGCTTTTACAGCAGTTAGTGATGGACAGATTAATGCACCTATTGCAGAAAATTCAACAGTATATAAGGCGGCAGAGGATGCAATGAATGGTTGGGACCCAACAGGAGGATGTGTATATTATTTTAATCCTGCAACAGATACAAATAAATGGATATGGTATAGACCATATGTAAAAACTATTGAAAAAAATAAAATAAAAAAAAAAAAAATAAAAAAAAAAATAATAAAAAATAAATAATAAAAAAATAGATAATAAAAAAAAAAATAATAAAAAAATAAAAAAAAAAAAAATAAATAATAAAAAAATAAATAATAAAAAAATAAATAATAAAAAAATAAATAATAAAAAAATAAATAATACAAAAAATAAATAAATAAAAAAAATAAATAAAAAAAATCAGGAGGTATAATATGAATATTATAAAAGACTGGATAGGAAGATTAAAAAAAGGGCATATGTTAAGTATAATAGGAATATTCCTTTTAATAATAATAGTATTAGGAGTAATATTATACAACAGTAGGCAACAAGCAAAGCAAGTTTCTGAAAACACATACAATATGGCTTTCTATGAATTAGTAGATTATGTAGGAAATGTAGAAACATATCTTGCAAAAGCTATGATATCTACTACGCCAGAGCATGGAGCAGAGACTCTTACACATTTATGGAGAGAAGCAAATTTAGCACAAACATATTTATCAAGGCTACCTATAGAAACTCAAGAACTTGAAAATACACAAAAATTTTTAAATCAAGTAAGTGATTATAGTTATTCATTATCAAGAAAAAATATATATGGAGAAAGTTTAGCTGACAAAGATCTAGAAAATTTGAAAGAACTTCATTCATATAGTGTAGAATTAGAAAATACCCTTACACAATTATCTGAGGACATAAATTCAGGTAGAATAAAATGGGGTGAACTCGCAAATAAAGGGACAACGGCATTTGCTCAGGAAGTAAGTACAGTTTCACAAGATAGTTTTAGTAATTTAGAGGAAAATTTTCATGAATATTCAGGTTTAATTTATGATGGTGCATTTTCAGAGCATATTACAAGTCAAGAAAAAAAGGGTTTAACTGGTGAAAATATTGATGAAGAAACAGCAAAGCAAATGGCACAAGATTTTTTTGGTAAAGATAAAATAAAAGAAATTCAAAATTCTGGATTATCAGAAAATGCTACTATTCCTGCATATGATTTTACAATTACCACTAATGAGGATAATATAGTAAGTATTTCACTATCTCAGCGTGGTGGACATATTATATATATGAATTACAATAGAGATGTAAATACAGAAATGTTAGGGATGGAAGAGGCAAATCAAAAAGGAAAAGAATATTTACAATCAAAAGGTTTTTATGATATGAAGGAAACTTATTATTTAAAACAAGAAGGAATTATGACAATTAATTATGCATATGTTCAAGAGAATGTAATAATGTATCCAGACCTAATAAAAGTAAAAGTAGCTTTAGACAATGGTGAAATTTTAGGAATTGAAACAACAGGATATTTAAGTAACCATACTACAAGAGATGTATCTAATGTAAAAATAACTATTGATCAAGCAAAACAAACATTAAATGATAAATTAAATATAGAAAGTGAAGGTTTAGCAGTAATACCAACAGAATGGCAAACTGAAATATTATGTTATGAATTCAAAGGTAAAATAGAAGATACAGAATTTTTAGTTTATATAAATGCAGAAAATGGTCGAGAAGAAGATATATTAGTTATAAAAGATACACCAAATGGAATTTTAACAATGTAAAAAAGTCCCCACTAGAAATAAAATAATTTCTAGTGGGATATTTAAAATTAATGTCTTTTATATGTATCTCTTGATAGAAGTGTTGTGCTTATAACTTTTCCGTTTTGTTTTAAAGTTTTGTAAGCTTCAGAATAAGTATAATTACTATTTTGACCAGTAACTTTTGATGTAATTTCTACTTCATAATCATTATTTGTTTTAAGCCCATAAATTTCAAATTTTGCAACTCCATTACGTACAGAACAATTGATTTTAATAGGATAATTCCTATTATTTTTAAATTTAAAATCTATTGATCCATAAACTACTGTAGCATCTCTACTTGGTTTTGAATATGATGGAACAAATTGATGGTTTGATCTTTCTACAATTTCTAAGTTAGCATATAATACGGCATTGTAAAGTGTTGTAGTTATTTGGCAAATTCCTCCACCTAGACCATCTACTACTTGACCACTTACATATATAGGTGCTTCTTTATATCCTGCAGCAATAGTTCTTTCTCCAACTACTGTATTGTATGAAAATGTTTCACCAGGCATTAATACAGTTCCGTTTATTTTGTTTGCGGCTAATATTAAATTTGTAGTTCTATCTTTGTCACTTGCAGAATAATTAGTAGAAAATTGTGAAAGTAAATCAGGAAAAGCTTCGTTTCCTATCATATTTGTTGTAATATTTGGGTAAAGTGTTTTTAATGGAATAGTATATTCATCTTTTTCTTCTTCAAGCATTTGAGATGCTTGCTCAAGTGAAATAGCAAAGTCAATACCATTTTCACTTGGATATACAGCATAAGGATTTTGGGTAAAATAAGCATCAGAAGGTTCTTTATATATTTCTGTATGAATTTGTTCAATATTAATAGGAGAAGGTTCTTCTGTTTGTGTGATTATATCTAATTGAGTATCCTTAATATTAAAATTGCTAATTTCTTCTTTTATATAATTAGACATAGAATCTACATTTACAACATTTCCTGTTTTTCCTTTAGTTATAATTAAGTTATTTGATTCTATATAGTAACTACTTTGTATAACAGTATCTGGTAACTTAGTAGAGATATCTGCTAAAGCAGCATTTAATGCTTCATTATCTAAAGAAAAATTTAAGGTTATATTAATAGGTGAAAATTTAGTTTTTAATATTTTAAAATTATTATCAAAAATATTACCACTTCTACCTATATTATAAGCTTCATTTACGGCTGATTGTATATCAAATGTAAGGCTTAAGCTTTCAACTGATATTGAAGTTTCATAGTCATTGTGTTTTAATTTAATTTCTGTTGGTATGTTTTCGTTAATGTAAGTTTGTATTTTAGAAAAAGCTTCTTCTTTACTTAATTTTGAAACATCAATTCCTTGTATTGAAACACCATTTATTATATTTGTATTATTAACATTTAATAAAGTATAAATTATAAATACTATTAAAAGTACTATAAGTATAATAATTAATGAAAGCCAAAAAACTTCTAATTTGCTGGTTTTTACGTTTTGCGTATAAGGTTTGAATTTTTGAGTTTCTTGATTATTTTTTGTGATTTTTTCTTCATTATTATTTTGGTTATTAGAAGAAATAGAATCAGATTTTACTTCTTGTGTATTTGTTTTAGTAGTATTTTTAGTAGTATTTGAATTATTTGTATTTGTTTCATTACTAGATTTTTTTACTTCTATTTTTTCATTTATTTTATTATTAGTGCTTGTTGTAGTATTTTCTTGTTCTTTAGAAATATTTATATTCTCTGCATTATTCGAATTATTATTGCTTGAAGTATTTGAATTTGTGGTGTTTTTTAAATTTGTTTCTTCTTTAATATTATCGTTTTTTAAATCCATAAAAATTCTCCTTAAATCTATTCAAATTATTATAACATATTTTGTTTGTTTTTGTCACTATTTAATTAAAAAGTTTATATTTGTTAAAATATGTTATAATTACAATTTACTAGGAGAAGGAATTAAGAAGATAAATTTGTAATAAATGAAATAAAAACATCATCAATAATATAAAAAACTATTGTTAAAAAGTATAAATATTGATATAATAGTCTTAAAAATAAGATCAAATATGTCAATTAGATATTAAAAAATGAAGTTTGTTTATATTTCAAATAATTTTGATTTAATTTTAGGGATAATGGAGTTCATATAAATAATAATAGATTTGTTTAATAAAAATATTTGAAATAGAGTGATATATTAAGAATAAATATACATATAATATAAATGGTGTATTGTAATTTTATAATTAAGTATACAACTTAATTATATACTACTTAAACTTATAAAAACTATATCACAAAATAAAAAACTTGACAACAGGAAAACAATTAAAAAAATTTTTAAAAAATTTTTTATAAATAAAAAAGTTATAAACTTAAATATTTTCAAGCACTATGTATTGATGGTGTTTAATTTAAGTTGTATAATTAATGAAAACCAAGGAGGAAAAGATGATAAAAGAGCAATCAAAAAAAGAAACAGGAATATCCTTACTAGCACTAATAATCACCATAATAGTGTTAATAATACTCGCATCAGTAACATATAATTTAACACTTGGTCAAAATGGAATAATAACAAAAGCATATGAAGCAAAATATTTAACTGAACTTGCTCAATATAAAGAAGAGCTAGAACTATTCAAAGCAGAAAAATTATTAGAAAATAATAATTTTGAAGGAGAAAGCCTAACATCAGCATATAACAGCTTGATATACAATACTCAGCCAGAAGGTGAAACAGGGACAATTTATGATGTAATAAAGAGCCTAGAAGGCGGAACATTTGATGGAAAAATGGAAATAATAAAAGGCGAACTTCTATTAAATTCACAAGACATGACAGAAATAAGAATGGCACAAAAGTTAGATATCCAAGTAAATCCATACTTGATAGTAGATGGAGTATTATTATCTGCAAATACAAACTTAGCACTGATGGACGAAAATGGATCACTTACAATTCCAGAATCAGTAAGAGCAATAGGAGAAGGAGCATTTGCAGATTTAACAGGATTAAGAACAATAGTAATACCAGGAACAGTAAAAGAAATAAGACAAAATGCATTTAGAAATAATAGGGATTTGGAAAATGTAATATTAATGGAAGGTATAGAAAAAATTGGTGTATCGGCTTTTCAAGGATGTGGAAAAATTATTAATGTGCAATTGCCAGAAAGTTTAACTGAAATTTCTCAAGGAGCATTTCAATCATGTAGTAGTTTGGAGAAAATAAAAATACCTTCTAAGATAGAAACAATAAGTGCTTATACATTTTATTATTGTACTAGCTTGCAGAGTGTTGAGTTTCCAGAAAACTTGAAAGTATTATATAACCATTCATTTATCAGTTGTTCAAAATTAGATAATATATATATTCCTAAAAATGTAACTAATATCGAAACTAGTGTTTTTGCAAATTGTAGTAATTTATCCAATATAGAAATAGATAAAGAAAATCCATATTTTAAATATGATGCAAATAGTGGAATGTTAATGACTACAGATGGATCAAGAGTTTTATTTATATCAGATAAAGTAATAAAGGCAAGTAATATATTTTCAATACCAGAAGGAGTAATTAATTTTGAAGTAATGTTATCTCAATATACAAATATAACAGAATTAGTTATACCAGAAAGTTTGGAAACTATTAGTAATGCAAACTATTTTCCCGATACCATCACAAATATAGAAGTTGATTCTAAGAATCAATATTTTACTGTAGAAAATGATTGTTTATATAATAAAGATAAAACAAATCTTATAATGTGTTTTTCAAAAGATACAACTGTAGAATTAGCAGATAGTGTGAAAAAGCTTTCAAATTACTCATTTAGGCAAGCTATAAATTTAGAAGAAATACATTTGCCAAATTCTCTTGCAGAAATAGGAAGTCAAGTATTTTCTTATAATAAAAACTTAGAAGAAATTTATATAGGACCTAATGTAAATAAGATAGTACCACTATTTAAATATGATAATTATTCAGGAACAGTTATAGTAGATGTTGATAATCAATATTATACTGTTGAAAATAACATATTATATAATAAAGATAAAACTGAAATTATTACTATATTATTTGAAATAAATGGAAAATTTGTTGTTAATAGTAATGTAACATCAATAGGAGTATATGCATTTCATAGTCAAGATAAAATGACAGAGGTGGAATTACCGGATGGATTAATAAAAATAGACCAAGCATTTAATTATTGTGACGGATTAATTTCAATATATATTCCAAATAGTGTGGAAGCAATTTCAGAACTAGCTTTTGCAAATTCGAATAATTTACAACAAATACAAATAGATAAAGAGCAAGGTAGTATAAGTGGTTCACCATGGGGAGCAATAAGAGGAGATAGAATTGTAGAATGGTTAAGATAGTATAATTAAAAAATATATATAAATAAATTTAAGAAAATAAAAATAGTTATATAATTAATTAAATTATATAACTTTTTATATTTATAAATTAAAAAAATTTTCAAAAAATTTCTAAAATAAAAAAAACTAAATTGTAAATAATATTAATATAAAGTTTTAATAAACTTTATACTTTAAAACCCAAGATTTAATATGAAAATTTAAATTCTTGAAATATAAAAAGAATAAAAAAATTAAATTAAATCTAAAAGTAAAATATTATCCTAGGATATTAAAATTACTTGAATAGGAGGATGTTATGTCTAGAAATAGTAAATTAATATCTCAAAACTTACGTGAAGAAATAGCAAGAGAATTAGGAGTATATGACCAAGTAAAAAAAGATGGAGGAAGCTGGGCAAATGTTTCTTCAAAAGACTGTGGAAACATAGTAACAAAAGCAATAGAAATAGCAAATAGAGCAGTAGAAAAATAATCTATGGAAAATAAAAATATAGAAGGAGAGCGTTAAAAAATTAATGCTCTCCTTCTAAAAAATATATTATTTTGTATAATTTAAATAAAACAAAAGAAAATCCTAAAAATTTTTTATTACAAAATGTTGCAAAAATAATATGATTTGAATATAATCTATAAAAACAAATAAGGAGAAATAAAGTGAAAAAATTAAAAGTAAAAGATATATTAAAAGTAACAAATGGAACACTAATTCAAGGAGACAATAATTTTGAATGTGAAAATTTTTCCAGAGATACACGCCAAATACAAGAAAACGATACATTTATAGGAATAAAAGGAGAAAATTTTGACGGAAACAAATTATGGAAAGAAGCACTAGACAAAGGAGCTAAAGCAATTATAATACAAGATACCGAATTTAATAAATCTGATATACAAAAATATAAAGACAAAATAATAATAAAAGTTCAAAATACAAGAAAAGCACTACTTGAAATAGCAACTTTAAAACGAGAAATGTACGGAAACGATTTAAAAGTAGTTGGAGTAACAGGAAGCGTAGGAAAAACAAGCACAAAAGACATAATAGCAAATGTATTATCTAAAAAATACAAAACACTAAAAACAGAAGGAAATAACAATAATTCAGTAGGACTACCATTTACAATATTAAGATTAAAAGACGAAGAAGTAGCAGTAATCGAAATGGGAATGAATCATTTAGGAGAAATAGACGAACTAACTAAAATTGCAAAACCAGATATAGCCATAATAACAAACATAGGAACATCACATATAGGGAATTTAGGATCAAGAGAAAATATATTAAAAGCAAAACTTGAAATTTTAAATGGAATGGAAAACCCATTTATAATCATAAATAATGATAATGATTTATTACATAATTGGGCAGAGCAAAATAAAAATAACTCAAAAATAAAAATCAAAACATTCGGAATAGAAAATGAATCTGACATAATGGCAAAAAACATTAAATTAAGCGAAAACTCATCTAACATACAAGCGATACTAGGAAGCGAAGAAATAGACTTAAACATTCCAGTTGCAGGAAAACATTTTATATTAAACGCATTATGTGCTTCTTTAGTTGGAAAAACCTTAGGGCTTAGCAAAAGTGAAATCCAATCAGGAATAAGCACATTCAAACTAACTAAAAAAAGAATGGACATAATTAAATTAAAAAATGAAATAACAGTAATAAATGACGCATACAATGCAAGTTATGAATCAATGAAAGCCTCACTTGAAAATTTATCAAGATATAAAAACAACAGAAAAATTGCAGTTTTAGGAGACATGTTCGAACTAGGCACATTTTCTGAAAACTTACACAAAGAAGTAGGAAAAGAAGTTGCAAAACAAGGAATAGATATTCTAATTTGTATGGGAGAAAAGTCACAAAATATAGTAAAATCAGCAATAGAAAATGGAATGGATAAAAATCAAGTATATTTTTGCATGAATATAGAGGAAATTTTAAAAACATTAGAAAATATAGTAAAAAAACAAGACATAATATTATTTAAAGCATCAAACGGAATGAAATTTTATGATATTGCAAATAAATTTATAGAAAACAATAATTAGACTAATAAATAAAAAAATAATAAATAAATTAAAAAATAATAAATAAATTAAAAAGTAATAACTAAATTTAAAAATAATAAATAGAAAAAACAATAAATAACAAATAAACTAAAAAAATAATATATCATAAATATAATAAACTTATTATAAAATTAAAATGAATATATCTAAAATATTATATTAATTCAAATTAAGGAGTGATAAAAATGAAAAAACTAGGAGTAATTTTTGGCGGAATGTCTACGGAAAATGATGTATCTTTAGTATCTGCAAATTCAATACTAAAAAATTTAGACAAAAGTAAATACGAAATATATCCAATATATATAGACAAAAATGGCAAATGGTATAAATACCTAGATGATTTTAATAAAACAACATATGATGGAAAAGTAGAAAACAAAGAAATAATACATAATATAATAGAATACTTAAAAAACCTAGACATAATATTTCCAGTATTACATGGATTATATGGTGAAGATGGAACAATACAAGGTTTATTCGAACTATTAAAAATTCCATATGTCGGATGTAAAGTACTAGCTTCAAGCATAGGAATGGATAAAGCATATGCAAAAATAATCTTCGAAAAAGCAGGTTTAAAGCAATGTAAATACCAATATATTAGAAAATACAAAGAAAACGAATACATCTACATAGATAAAAATTTTGAAGAAACAAGATATGATATAGCTACAATTACAAAAAAAATATCACAAACTCAAAAATTCCCTATGTTTGTAAAACCATCAAATTCTGGATCAAGCGTAGGAATTAGCAAAGTAAATAATATAGAAGAACTAAAACAAGGAATTATAAATGCATCAAAATATGATGTAAAAATACTAATAGAAGAAGGTATAATAGGAAAAGAAGTAGAATGTGCAGTACTTGGAAATGAAGATGTAATAGCATCAACCGTAGGCCAAATACTATCAGGTAATGAATTTTATACATATGATGCAAAATATTTAAGCCAAAACTCAAAAACACTAATTCCAGCAGATTTATCAAAAGAAAAAATAGAAGAAATAAGAAAGCTTGCTATAAAAGCCTTTAAAGCGATAGATGGCAAAGGACTTTCAAGAGTAGACTTTTTTGTTGAAGAAGGAACAGATGAAGTTTATATAAACGAAATTAATACTTTACCTGGATTTACAAGTATAAGTATGTATCCTAAATTGTTTGAAAATATGGGGATGAATTATCAAGAACTTTTAGATAGAATTATTGCAACTGTGTAGACTTTGTATTTTAAAAATATAGAAAATAAAGAGTGACTATTTTTTCTTAGCCACTCTGTATATTGTTCCCAAGCTTCATTGGAAAAATTATTACTCATTTGTCATTGCCTCCAATTCTTCTATTGTTTTGGTAACAATTTTTCCCTCTTTTATCTGTCGCATTGATTTATCTATCATCTCCAAATATTCTGCATTTCTTAATGCTTTCATTACATGATTATATTTTTCAAGACTAATTAAAACAACATTTTTTTCATCTTTTCTTGTTACAATTATTGTTTCGTTTTCATCTGTAGCTTTATCACAATAATCTTTTAAATTGCTTCTAATTGTTGAATAATTAACAGCTAACATGTGAATCACTCCTTTCTTTATTGTACTATTTGTTGTACTTAATATTGTACTATATTATATGCAAGTCAAGTGTTTTTATTCGCTTTGTTCAGTTATAAGAAAAAAAGAAAATTTAAGTTAAAAAATTAATAAAAATTAGAAAAAAGTTAAAAGTACTAAAAAAATAAAAACTTAAAAAAAAACTAACAAAACTTAAATAAAAAAACTAACAAAACTATAGATTTTTTAAAAAAATATGTTATAATAAAAATACCTAATTTTGGGAGGATGTCAAATGATATACAAAGATTATTACAAAATATTAGAATTAGATACAAGTAGAGTAACACTAGAAGAAATAAAAATAGCATACAGGCAAGCCGCCAAAAAATACCATCCAGATGTAAATATAGGCGACAAACTAGCTGAAGAAAGAATAAAAGACATAAACGAAGCATATAGAATTTTATCAGTACCATCACAAAAAAGAAAATATGACCGAATATGGAACTCAAAATTTGGCAAAAAGCAAGAAAAAAGCAAAGAATCAATAATCGACATGTTTTTTGGAAACATATCAAACAAAAATCTAGAAAACCACAAAAAAAATGAAAAAGCCCAAATCAAAGGCGAAAATATCGAAACAGAAATAAATATCACACTAGAAGAAGCATATTACGGTCAAGAAAAAAAGATATCATTAAGAACAATCGAAGGAAAAATGAAAACATTCGAAGTAAAAATTCCTAGAGGTATTTTAAACGGTGAAAAAATCAGACTAATAGGTCAAGGAAAGCAAGGAAAAAACGGAGGAAAAAACGGAGACTTATTTATTAAAATAAACATAGAAGAAAACGCTAAATTCAAATTAGAAGGATATGATCTATACACAGACCTATTATTAACTCCATGGGAAGCGGCACTAGGCACAAGAGTAGAAGTAAAAACAATAGATGACCTAACAAAAGTATATATACCACAAGGAATACAAAGTGGAGAAAAAATAAAAATACCAAATAAAGGATACATCAAAGAAGGGCAAATGCGAGGAGATCTTATTGCACAAGTTAAAATAATGGTACCAAAAAATTTACAAAAAGAAGAAAAAGAAGAATTTGAAAAATTAAAAGAAATATCAAAATTTAACCCAAGAGCACAATAAATAAAAAGAAATCAAAATAACTAAAAAGCGCAAAAGATCATAAATAGCAAAAAAAGGTAAAAACAGCAAATTATGTTGACAAAAACGAAAAAATTAGTTATAATAAATAGTGTGAGTCACAAAAGACAAGCTATGGGTTAAAACATAGAAATGAGGTGTAGTAAAAAAATGGAAACATGGAATGGAAAACATTTCAGTATAACAGATCCAGAAAACGTAAATACAGTAATATATCAAATCAACGAAACAGAAAAAGAATATTTAGCAAATTACCCTAAATACACTCTTCAAAGACTAGACTACACAGAAGAACTAAGAGGTAATTTAAAACGAAAAACATTTTATGTGGACAATCCTTCAGAACAAGAGGATCAGCTATTAATCTTGTCATTTGGCAAAGAAAAAGTAGTTGTAAACATGGCCATACTAGAAAAAAACAAAATCTCAATAACAAAAAAGCCAGTACCACTTAAATTTAACAGTATATATTCAGAAAAAGAAACAGAATTTAAAGACTTTACATACACACCAAATCTAAAAAGACCTATCTGTATAATAGATCCAGAAACAACAGAAGAAATAAAACCAAATTTATATTTAGATGAAAAAACAAATGAAGTTAAAGGAAAATGTAAGTTGAAACCATATAAATCTTATTTTGCCTTTGAAATCAGAGACAAAAAAGATAATTAAGGAGGAAGTTGAATAATGAGTAATCCAGGAGCAAAGCCAAATAACAAAGAAGCAGTATTTATGAATTGGCTAAACAAAAATGAAAGAAAGATCGAAATACAAATAATAAATGCAGGAAAAAAAGAAGTAAGGCAAGACGAACAACCAACGATAGAATCTACAGTAACAGACTACAAAATTAATTTTGATCCAGAAAAAAATCTAGCAGAAAGAATAGTAGATGGAGAAAAAATAAAAGTAAACGGAAAATACATGAAAAAAATATATAACCTTAGAAAACAACAAGGAAGACCAATAAATACAGAAAAAGGACCAAGCATTAAAGACAAAGACGAAAGTTCAAGAGAATAATTCAAGAAAATAAAAAGCAAAATAGAAAATAAACAAAAACCATAAAAAAACACGAAAGATTGAGAAGGTGATAATATGAACTACAAACTAGAAGGAGCAATAAGAAGAAATAGAAAAAATTTTATAATATGCACAATACTATGGATAGTTTTAACCATAGTATTTGTTTCGCCTTTTTCATACAGTGTATTTCAAGCAAGCCAGCAAGGAGCATTTGATCTAGGAGTATTTTTAACATCATTTGGTCAAAACATAACAAATCCATTTGCAGCAATCGGAAACATATTTACCCAAGGAGCAATAGGAACATTTATGCCAATACTTATAGGATTTACAATATTTTACTTAATATTTTTCTTCATCGGATTTGTAAAATCTGCACCCAAAAACGAATTCTCAGACATAGAACATGGATCAAGTGACTGGAGCCAAAGAGGAGAGCAATACCAAGTACTAAGCAAAAATAAAGGAATAATATTAGCAGAAAACAACTATCTTCCAATTGATAAAAGAGGAAATGTCAATGTATTAGTAGTAGGACGGATCAGGTTCTGGTAAATCAGCATCATATTCAATACCAAATGCATATCAAATGTTAGGTTCATATGTATTTACAGACCCAAAAGGAGAGTTATATGACCGAACAGCAGGATACTTAAAACAACACGGATATGAAATAAAAGTATTAAACCTAGTAAGACCACAATTTAGTGATGGCTACAATCCACTAATGCACATATCATCAGAACTAGATGTAGACGTTATAGCAAACACAATAGTAAAAGGGCAAAAAACAGAAGGCTCAGGTTCAGACCCATTCTGGGATGACTCAGCAGAAATGTTATTAAAAGCATTAATATACTATCTACTTGCAACAAGACCAGAAGAAGAGCAAAACCTAGCAAGTTGTGCAGAGTTAGTAAGAGCAGCAAACAACAAAGGAGGAAGCAACTTACTTACAGAACTAATAAGTCAGCTACCATATGACCACCCAGCAAGAATGAACTACAAATCAATAGAAATAGCACCAGAAAAAACATATAGTTCAATACTAAGTACCTTACAATCAAAACTTGGAAAATTCGACTAAAAAGAAATTGCAGAACTAACATCAACAGACACAATAAACTTTGAAGACATAGGAAACAAGAAAACAGCAGTATATGTTATATCATCAGATACACACACAGCATATGACTTTTTACTTACAATATTCTTCTCACAAATGATACAACAACTATATGACTATGCAGACCAAAACGGTGGAGCCCTAAAAGAACAAACATTTTTCATACTAGACGAGTTTGCAAATATAGGAAAAATACCAGACTTTGATAAAAAGATCTCAACATCAAGAAGTAGAAAAATATCATTTAGTGTAATTTTACAAAACGTAGACCAATTAGAAGCAGTATACGAAAAATCTTATGAAACAATAATGGGTAACTGTGACACCCACGTATTCTTAGGAAGTAACTCATACAAAACAGTCGAATACTTCTCAAAAGCCTTAGGGGAAAAGACAATTGAAAGAGATAGTATATCTATAAACAGAGACAGACAAAACTGGAAAACAGGAAAAAGTGTATCAGACCAAGTAATGGCAAGAGCACTAATGACACCAGACGAACTTAGAAGACTAGATAACGACTTGTGCATAATATATGAAAAAGGAATAAAACCAGTAAAAGCACAAAAATTCTATTATTTTAAACACCCAATGGCAAAAGAACTTGCAAAATACGAAATAAGTCATAATGATATAGGAGAAATAGAAAGAGGAGAATGGAGAAAATTCAATCCATATAATCCATATGTATCAGAAGAACAAAAAGAAGAAGAAGTAAAAAATCTAAATATAGAATCATTAGACGACCTATTCGAAGAAGATACAGTAAAAGAAAGTTCAAATGAAACTCAAGCAAATAAAGAAGAATTGCAAAAAGTTGGAGTAGTGCAAGAAAATAAAAATACAAATGTAGGTAATGGTTTGGATGATTTAAAAGTATCACTTGAAAATGAATTTGATGATAATCTAGAAAATAATGCACCAGTATTACCTCAAGAAGATGATACATATGATTTGCAAAAAGAATTAGAAGCAAAATTTGATGAATTGTTTGGCTCATTAGATGATGAGGAAGATTAGTATAAGTTAATTGAATTATTATGGTTAAGATTTAAATTTAATATAGTGATATAATAACTGGAACTTAAAGCTTATTGTTTGAGTTTCAGTTTTTTTGAATTTAAGAAATTTAAAAGAATGCAAAAAGCTATTTTAGTTAGGAAAAAACGTTTTTGAATAAAGATATTTGAATTTATAAATGTGTAATTAAGTATAAAAATTAATGAATTGGAAAATATAAAAATAATATAGCATTAATCATAATTTAAGTCAATATAGCGAAAATATTTTTTTATTAAAAAAATAAATAAAAAAATAAGAATAAAACTTTAAAATTATTGGTATATCAATGATTTTTAATAATGCAGTTATTCATTAATTTTTATACTTAATTATAAAATAGTACAAACATATAAACACAAAAATCATTTAAAATGATAAAAAACTATAGACAAAAATAATTAATAATGATAATTTAATTAAGGAAAGTAAAAGCAAATAAAAATAGGGGGTAAAACAAATGTCAAAAGAACTAAAACCAAAGAATACAAATGAAAAAGCAATTACACTAATAGCACT
>CALXUX010000044.1 GCA_944391785.1 uncultured Clostridia bacterium | reverse complement strand
ATCTGGAGCGTCTGTATCTACATATGATATTTTTAAGTATTCAATAAAATTTATCACTTGATTTGTAAGTTCTTCTGGTAAAGTATCTATTTCATTATATAATCTTTGTTTTTCGATAGACATATTTATTACCTCCAAAAATTATTTATAGTATTATTATACTATCTTTTATAAAAAAAATCTATACAGTTCTGAAAAAATTTTAACCTACACCTGCGAGACAATTACTTATTTGCTTTTAGAAAATATCCAATTCATAATATTACTATCTGTTGCAAAGCTATTCTTAAAAGTTCATCTTCATATTCTCTTGACACTCTTGAATTACTGTCTGTCCAATCTAAATCGTCAGTAGTATATTCTTCTTGTGGAACAATCTCAAAACTTTTTTATATTTTTATAATTTTATAAACATTTTACCCAATCGTCTATTTCTTTTTGAGTTGTTAATATCTTGTTTCTTTCTCCATCATTTGCAGAGAAAAGTAAATCAAGTTCTCCTTTTATATTTGAATTTGGAAGTAATGTTTCATAATCTTTAAAGCAATGTCCTATCCAACCTGCATTTGAACTTGCAACTATTATATCTTTTTTTGATAAGTCATATTCTTTTAAAAATTTTTTCATTACTGGACTAATTCCATACCACCAAGTACAAGTGATTAAAACTATTTTATTATATTTTGATAAATCTATATCTACTGGTTTTATTTCTACATCTCTTTTTATATCATTGTTTTGCCATTGTCTAACTACTTCGTCATAATCACTTGAAAATGGAACTTTTGGTTCTAATTCTAAGATATCTGCATTTAATTTATTTTTTACATATTCTGCTACAGTTTTACTGTTTCCAGTAAAACTGTAGTAAATAACTAAAATTTTATCCATAGTTTATTCCTCCATATTTTTTTAGAAAATTATGGCTACTTGTAAAAATGTAGAAATATATGATGCTCCATACTCCAGGCTTAATTTTTTATTACATACCTAATACAAAATTTACCAAATCTCTTGCTGAATTTCTATTTATAATTTTAGACTGATTCTCAATCATAAGCTTTTGTGCATTTTTATCATTTAACAATTTATTTGTATTTTCTATTACTTCCTCCACACTATTTGATACAATACTTAATCCATTTTTTCTAAAAAACTCAGCATTATAATTTTCAACACCTGGTATTGGCATCAAGTGAATCATCGGCTTTCTCATTACTCCAACTTCTGTACTTGTAAGTCCTCCAGGCTTTGTTAAAACAATAGTGCTTGCAGCAATATACTCATTTATATTATTAACATATCCTTTTACTAAAAGATTTGGATTATTTACCTTTTTTAGCTTTGAATATAATTCTTTATTATTTCCACAAATTGCAATAATATAAATGTTTTGATTTTGCTCTAATAAGGACTTAGTTATTTCTTTCATTTTTCCAAATCCCATACTTCCAGATGTAATTAATATGATTTCTTTATTTGCTTTTAAATAAAGATTATTTTCTATTTTGTGAAACGAGCTAGAAACAGGTATACCAAATTCTAATAGTGTTTCTTCTTTAAATCCTTTTTTTATAAAATCTTCTTTTAAACTACTGTGTGGTATAACAAAATAATCTGGCTTTGTTTCTTCCCAAAATGGAATTACATGGTAATCTGTTGCTATATTAATTAGTTTTATATCTTTACCTTCTTTTTTTAATGTAGTTACTGCCATTGCCGGAAATAGGTGTGGAGCAATTACCATATCATAATTATTTGTTTTAATATATGAATAAAGCTTGTCTTTTCCTAATTTATTTAAACTATAAACAGGACTTGTGATTCCTGTTTTACTATATGCTTCTCCTATTTTATAAGCTAGTTTAAATAGATTTCCATTACCTTTTGTTGAACCTAAATATATTTTTTCAGATCTTTCTTTTGCTTTAGGACCTAAAATATCAAAATAATCAGCAAAATCGCATATAATATTATTTTTTTTAAATTCTTTTTCTATATAGTGACCACAGGCATTGTGTCCGCCTCCTGTACTACATGATAATACTAATATTTTCATACTTCACTTCCAATTATTATTAAACATATTTTTTAAATATTTGCTATTAAATGTATTATCTAAAAATATTTCATACCTGTTATTAGGAGGTATTCCTTGTTCTTTTTTATGTGCTCTATTTACTGCCATAACAGTTAAACCAATGTTAAATATTAAAAATATTGATAAGCCAATTGCAACAGTTTTATATGTTTTTTCGTTTATCTTGTTAAGATTTTCTTCAATTCGTGGATATAGGAGTTTTATCCATACTATTCCTAAAATCCCCCAAAATATAGAAAATAGAAGACATATACGACCATTAATATTTAAAAACATATCAGAATAATCCCATGCTGTGAAACCTAATACTAATTCCATTCCCCAGCTCATTATATATTCTAAAATAGATCCTCCTATAAAACTTAGGATAAATACTTTTAAGTAAGATTCGTCTTTAAATTTGTATAATAATAATGTAAGTGCAACTCCACAAATACCATATGCGAAATTAAATGGTCCAATTACTACAGCTGAATGATTAATGATAACTCCTTTTGTAATAAGTGTCCAAATAAATTCTATAAAATATCCGCAAATACTACTTATTATAAATACGTAAAATAGATCATATACTTTTTTCATTTTTTTCTCCTAATTGCTACTTATAGCTTTTACCATTTAATTTTATATTTTTTTACTTATTATTTGTTTTTAGTTTTTATTTTACTTTTTAGGTATTTTATTTTTTATTTTGATTTTATTCGGTCAATTCTTGGGCTTTTTGTTGTAGATTTTCTACTATTGAGTTATATTCTTCTAATTTTTGATAATCGTAAAATAGAATTTGACCATCTTCACTTTCCCAACTATCTTGATTATCTATTAAATATTGGTAAGCTTTTAAAACTTCGTCAAACCATTTTATTAGTTTGCTTTTTTGCCCTTCCATTTCACTTTGTATTTCTTGTAGTTTTATACAATAGCAAATGTTAATTCTCCTTTTGCTGCAACTTTACCATCAACTGTTGCTATTGCTTCACCTATTCCAATTGGCCCTTTTCTTTTTATAATTTTTACTTCTAGTTTTAATGTCTCTCCAGGTACTACTTGCTTTTTGAATCTTAGTTTGTCAATTCCTCCAAATAAAGCATTTTTTCCTTTGTTTTCTTCCATTGAAAGTATCGCAACTGCACCTGTTTGTGCTAATGATTCTACAATTAATACTCCAGGCATTATTGGGTTTCCTGGAAAATGACCTTTGAAATAATATTCTGTTTCTTTTACATCTTTATATGCTGTGCAACTTTCTCCTGGTATATAATTTTCTACTCTATCTATCATTAAAAATGGATCTCTTTGTGGGATTATTTTTTCTATTTCTTCTTTATTTAACATTTTTGTCTCCTTTTAATTTGAAATTTTTTCTTTTTAAAATGTCTCAAGGAATTTTAAGTTAGTGCTTAAAATTCCTTAAAGCTAATGTTATTTTAGTTTAATTAATGGTTTTCCATATTCTACAACATCTTCGTTATTAACACATATTTCTACTACTTCACCATCAAATTCTGATTCTATTTCATTCATTAGTTTCATTGCTTCTACAATACATACTACTTGACCTTTATGTATTTTGTCTCCTACCTTTACAAATGGTGGTTTATTTGGTGCAGAACTTGCATAAAAAGTTCCTACCATTGGTGATTTTATTATTTTTAAATTTTCTTCTTTATTTTGGTTTGAATTATTTTTTTCTACTTTTACTAAGCTGTTTTCTTGTTTTTCTTTAACAACAGGTACTGTCATAGGTGCAGAACCTTCTATTATATTTGGTGATTGATTTGTTATTATTACTTCTTTGTTTGTATTTTTTTTCATGCTTATTTTTATTCCTTCTGGAAATTCTATTTCTAAAGAATCTAGTTTTGAGTCTCCCATGTCATCCATTAGTTTTTTTATATCTTTGTAATCCATGTTTTTACTCCTTTCAATATTTTGATATCTCAAATTTTAAATAAGATGATATTTTGGTTTTTAGTTTTAGGTTTAGGTTTATTTCTTACTATTTTCTGGTTTTTACTTAAATTTTTATTTATTTTCATCTACTTATATATACTATACTATATATTCTTAATTGTCAAATTTTTTAAGTAAAATTGTAGCATTGTGACCTCCAAATCCTAGTGAGTTTGACATTGCATATTTTACATCTACTTTTCTTCCTTCATTTGGTACTACATCTAAATCACATTCTTCGTCTGGTACTTTGTAGTTTATTGTTGCTGGTACAAATCCTTCTTCAACTGCTTTTGCACAAACTATTGCTTCTATTCCTCCTGCTGCTCCAAGTAAGTGTCCAGTATGTCCTTTTGTAGAACTTACCATTACTTTTTTTGCAGCATCTCCTAGTGCTGTTTTTATTGCTTGTGTTTCGCAAGAGTCGTTTAAGTGTGTTGATGTTCCATGTGCGTTTATGTATGTTATATCTTCTGGTTTTGCTCCTGCATCTTTTATTGCAAGGCTCATTGCTCTTGCTCCACCTTCTCCTCCTGGTGCTGGTGATGTTATGTGATATGCGTCTGAAGTTGCTGCATATCCAACTATTTCTGCATATATTTTTGCTCCTCTTTTTTTAGCATGTTCTAGTTCTTCTAGTATTACAACTCCTGCTCCTTCTCCCATAACAAATCCGCTTCTTTCTTTGTCAAATGGAATACTTGCTCTTAGTCTATCTTCTGATTTTGTTAATGCTTTTATGTTTGTAAATCCTGCAATTCCAAGTGGTGTGATTGGTGCTTCTGTTCCTCCTGCAACAATTACATCTTGGTATCCATGTCTTATCATTCTAAATGCTTCTCCTATACAGTGAGTTCCTGAAGCACATGCTGTAACCATTGCTACAGATTCTCCTTTTGCTCCTAATTCTATTGCAACATTTCCTGTTGCCATGTTTGATATTCCCATTGGTATATACATTGGAGATACTCTATCTGGTCCTTTTGTAAAACATTTTTGGTTTTCTGTTTCTATTGTTTCTATTCCTCCAATTCCAGATCCTATTATTATTCCTACTCTTTCCATGTTTTCTTTTTCTTTGTCTAGCTTACTATCTTCCCAAGCTTCTCTTGATGCTATTATTGCATATTGTGAAAATTTGTCTAATCTTTTTGCTTCTCTTTTGTCAAAGTAGTCTTCTGGGTTGTATCCTTTTATTTCTGCTGCGATTTTAACTTTAAAATCGCTTGCATCAAATGCTTTTATTTGGTCTATTCCACATTCTCCCTTTTTTATACCTTCCCAAAAATCTTTTGCATTGTTTCCTATAGGAGTTATTGCTCCAAGTCCTGTTATTACTACTCTTTTTTCCATCTTAATCTTCCTTTCAATTTAATAAGTTCTTTTTATTAATTTTTGTTTTTTAATTTTGCTAAAATTTGTATATTGCTTTTTACATTACCATTCCACCATCTACATTTATTACTTGGCCTGTTATGTATGAACTTTCTTCTGTTCCTAAAAAGTATATTAAATTTGCAACTTCTTTAGGACTACCCATTCTTTTTAATGGTATTTGATTGTGAATATTTTCTTTTACTGCATCTGATAGTACTTTTGTCATATCTGTTTCTATAAATCCTGGTGCTAAGGCATTTACTCTTATGTTTCTTGAAGCTAGTTCTTTTGCAATACTTTTTGTAAATCCTATTATTCCTGCTTTTGAGGCAGAATAGTTTGCTTGACCTGCATTTCCTGCAACTCCAACAACACTAGATAGGTTTATTATGCTTCCACTTCTTTTTTTCATCATATATTTTACTACTTGTTTTGTAACTATGTATGTTCCTTTTAGATTTATTTCTATTACTTTATCAAATTCTTCTTCTGTCATTCTTATTAATAGGTTATCTCTTGTTATTCCTGCATTATTTACTAATACATCTATTTTTCCAAATTTTTCTATTGCTTTTTCTACTACATTTTGTATTCCTTCTTGATCTGTTACATCTGCTTTTAATATTAATGCTTGCACATTTCTTTCTTCAAATTCTTTTTGTAAGCTTCCTACATCTGTTTTGTCTGATACATAATTGATTACTACATTATATCCATTGTCTGCAAATTTTAAAGCTACTTCTTTTCCTATTCCTCTTGATCCTCCTGTTACAAATACTGTTTTTTGCTCTTCCATATTTCCACATTCCTTTCTTTTTCTATTTTTAATTTTTGCTTTTTTTAAAGTCTTACATTGTTTTATTTTTATTAATTTTTATGTTCTGCTAAAAAATTTTCTAGGCTTTCTAAATTGTTTATATTATATGTTTTAGCTTCTTTGTCTTCTTTTTTTACAAATCCTGTTAGTGTTTTTCCTGGGCCTATTTCTACATATTCTTCAATTTGCTCTTCTTGCATTAGTTTTATTGTTTTGTCAAATCTTACTGGAGAAATTATATGGTTTGCTAATATTTCTTTTATGTTGTCATTTTTATCATATATTTTTCCATCTATATTTTTTATTACTTTTACTTCTCCTATTTTAAATGTTAGATTGCCTAGTTCCTTTTCATATGCGTTTTTTGCATCTATTAGTTTTATTGTGTGGAAAGGTCCACTTGTTTTTAATTTTATTACTTTTTTTGCACCTGCTTCTTTTAATTTTATGGTTGCTTCTTCTATTGCTGAGGCTTCTCCAGATATTGCTGTTTGTATAGTGCAGTTATAGTTTGCAGGTACTATAAATTTTCCGGTTTTTAGAAATTTCTGCACATATTTTTTCTATTTTTTCTGGATTAAGTCCTATTACTGCTGCCATTTCGTATTGCTCTTTTGGTAGAAGGTTTCCCATATAATATCCACGTTTTTGTATTAATTTTATTCCTTCTTCAAAACTTAACATGTTTGCATATATTAGTGCACTATATTCTCCTAGGCTTAGTCCTGCTGCATATTGTGCTTTTATATTATTTTTTTCTAGTACTTTTTGTATTGCAAGACTTGTTACTAATATTGCAATTTGTGTGTTTTGTGTTTTGTTTAATTCTTCTTCAGGTCCTTCAAAACATAATTTTTGTATGTCTATTCCTGTTATTTGACTTGCTTTTTCATATACTTCTTTTGCTTCTTCATATTTTTCGTATATGTCTTTTCCCATTCCTATAGTTTGTGCTCCTTGACCTTGGAATAAAAATGCTCTTTTCATTTTTTTTGCTCCTTTTCTTTTTTTATTTTTTAAATTGTTATTAATATGCTTCCTGTGTTTAATCCTCCACCATATCCTATTAGAATAATTTTGTCACCACTTTTTATTAAGTCCTTTTTTATCATTTCATCTAATGCTATTGGTATACTTGCACAAAATGTATTTCCTACATTTTCTATATTCATATACATTTTTTCTTCTTCTATTTTTAATCTGTTTGCCATTGATTTCATTATTTTTTTGTTTGATTGGTGTGGTAAGATATATTTTATGTTTTCTATTTTTTCGCCTTTCATTTCTAGTAATTCTTTTATGTTTTTTACTGTTTCTGTTACTGCATATTTATATATTTCTTTTCCATTCATATATATTTTGCCTTCTTTTTCACATCTTAATATTTCGCAATTGTCTGAGTTTGATTTTATGTTTGATGTTATATTAAAATCTTGTTTTGAATTGCTTTTTTCTTTAGGTTCTTCTTTTCCTTCTATTAATGTTGCTCCTGCACCATCTGATAGTATTATGCTTGTGTTTATATCTGTTTGGTCTGTGTATTCTGATAATTTATCTACTCCTATTATTAAAGCTTTTTTGGCTTTTTTTATTAATATGTATGTTGCTGCTATATCAAATGCTGTTACATATCCATTACATCCTGCTAAGATATCTATACAGTTTGCATTTTTTATTGAAAATTCTTTTTGAATATAGTTTGATATTCCTGGCATATAACTTGTTGGTGTTGTTGTTGCAACTATTATTAGGTCTGTTTGGTTTAATATTTCTTTTTTGCTGTTTTGTATTAAGTTTTTTGTTGCTTTTATTGCTAACTTTTGTATTGTTTCTTCTTTTGCATAATATCTTTCTTTTATTCCTGTTCTTTTTTCTATAAAGTTTTCTTCTAAGTTTAGCCTTTTTTCTAGTTCTTTATTTGTTACTTTGTTTTGTGGTAAATATTTTCCAGTAGCTATTATTTTTATATTTTTCATATATTACCTCTCTTATTTTATTCTTTTTATTTATATACTATTTTTTGATTTTTTTCTATTAGAATGAGTGGTCAATTGATAGTTGTTTTAGTATCTTTTTGGTTTTTTGTTTTCTAAATTTTATATAGTTTTTTGTATTTTAGTTTTTGTATTTTTAGTTTTTTTAGAGTAAGATTTTTAAATAAAAAAAGCTTATTTAGGATTACCCAATAAGCCTTTTTTGTTTTTATTTTATTTTTATATATTTTTATAATCTTTTATTTTCTTATATGCATATATTGCAGATATTCCAAATATTACAAGTAAAACTGCTATTGGAGCTACACTTTCTATACCTGTTCTAGGTAATGTTGTGTTTGAATATGAATTTGATGCACTGTTGTTTGCTAGAGAATTGTTTGATGCAAGTGCATTTGTGTTAAATACTCCATTATTGTTTGCACGATTTGAACTTGAATTGTTTGTACCTAAAGCATTGTTTGTTAATGCACTGTTGTTTCCTGTTTGACTATTTCCTGTAGCACCATTATTTCCTGAGATAGCTTGTGATAAGTCTTGGTAAGTATTGTTATCTGCTGCTAGTACATTTGTAAATGCAAATATAATTGCAACTCCTATAATTGCGATTGTTATGTTTTTTAATAAATTAATTTTATTCATAATTACTCTCCTTTATTCAACATGTTTTTTGTTATTATATACAACTATTTTTTATTATACTATTTTTTAAAAATAATTGCAAGTTTTTTTACATATTAAACCCTTTATCGTTTGCTCAATGTTATTTTAATATTTTTTTATATATATGTCAATATTTTTTATTAATCTTTTTTATTACATTTATATTTCATGTTTGTTACAGTTTTGTTTCATTTTTTGTTTTATGTAAGTTCTTATTTATATTATTTTTTTCATTTTTTTCAATTCTATTCAATTTTTTTATGTTAATTTTTTCTAATTTTTATACATTAAATTTGAATAATACAATATCTCCATCTTGCATTACATAGTCTTTTCCTTCTATTCTTACTAAGCCTTTTTCTCTTGCCATATTCATTGAACCTTCTTTTATTAAATCATCATATGATACTATTTCTGCTTTTATAAATCCTCTTTCTATATCTGAATGAATTTTTCCTGCAGCCTGTGGCGCTTTTGTTCCTTTTCTTATTGTCCAAGCACGAACTTCTGGCTCTCCTGCTGTTAAAAATGACATAAGTCCTAATAAGTCATAGCTTCTTTTAATTACTTTATCAAGCCCTGATTCTTCTAAGCCATACATTTCTAACATTTCTTTTTTATCTTCTTCGTTTAGGCCAGATAATTCTTCTTCCATTTTTACACATAGTGGTACAACTTCTGCATTTTCTTTTGAGGCATATTCTTTTACTTTTTTTACATTTTCGTCTTCTTCTAAATTTCCTAATTGTTCTTCAGATACATTTGCAATATATATTATTGGTTTTGTTGTTAATAAAAACATATCTTTTACTAATTTTTTTTCATCTTCGTTATATTCTAGTGCTCTTGCTGATTTTCCTTCTTCTAGATTTTTTAATATTTTTTCTAATAAATCTATTTCTTCTTGATATTTTTTGTCTGCTTTTAGATTTTTTTTGGCTTTTTCTAATCTTTTGTTTACTGTTTCTATGTCTGCAAATATTAATTCTAGGTTTATTGTTTCTATATCTCTTATTGGGTCTATGCTTCCGTCTACATGTACTATGTTTGAATCATTAAAACATCTTACCACTTCACATATTGCATCTGTTTCTCTTATGTGTGATAAGAATTTGTTTCCTAAGCCTTCACCTTTGCTTGCACCCTTTACTAGACCTGCTATATCTACAAATTCAATAACGGCATGTGTTATTTTTTGTGGATGATAGATTTTTGCTAAATTATCTAGTCTTTTGTCTGGTACTGCTACTACTCCAACATTTGGCTCTATTGTGCAGAATGGGTAATTTGCACATTCTGCACCTGCTTTTGTTATGCTATTGAAAAGTGTACTTTTTCCTACATTTGGTAAACCTACTATTCCTAATTTCACTTTTTTACTCCTTCTTTCTTAAATTCTTATATTGGTTGATACTCTTTATGTTCTTTTATATAATTGGGTTAATTATCTTTAATATGATATATATTTAATTTAATTCTATTTTATTTTATTTTTTACTTTTTTAGTTTTGCTTTATATTTTTTTCTTTTCTTTAATTTCTTGTTTTATTTCTTCTATAAATTCTTTTATGTCTTTTGTGCCTAAATCTCCATTCTTGCTTGACCTAACTGATACTGTATGAGTTTCTATTTCTTTGTCTCCTACAATTAACATGTATGGTATTTTTTGTAACTGTGCTTCTCTTATTTTGTATCCTGTTTTTTCATTTCTATCGTCTACTTCTACTCTGATTCCTTCTTGTAACATTTCTTCTTTTATTTTGTGTGCAAATTCTGCTTGATTATCTGTTATAGGTAATATTTTTACTTGTACTGGTGCTATCCATAGTGGAAGTAATCCTTTTGTTTCTTCTAGCAAGAATGATATAAATCTATCTGATGAACCTAGGATTGCTCTGTGAATAACAACTGGTCTATGTGCTTTTCCATCTTCTGCTATATATTCTAGTTCAAATCTTTCTGGTAGTGCAAAGTCTAGTTGGCAAGTTGGAATTGTAACATCGTGGTTTAATGCTGTTTTTATTTGAATATCTATTTTTGGTCCGTAAAATGCTGCTTCCCCTTCTGCTTCATAGAAGTCTATTTTTAGTTCTTTTAAAATTTCTCTTAATTGGCTTTCTGCTGTTTCCCACATTTCGTCATTGTCTATATATTTTTCTTTATTATTTTTGTCTCTTAGTGATAGTCTAAATTTAAATGATTCTTGAGGGAATCCAAAGTCTTTTTGGTATACTTCAAATATTAAGTTTAATACTCTTCCTACTTCTTCTTTTATTTGGTCTGGTCTTACAAATAGATGTGCATCATTTTGGCACATTTGGCGTACACGTTCTAGCCCGCAAACACTTCCACTTGCTTCATATCTAAAGTCGTGGGCAAGTTCTCCTATTCTTATTGGAAGATCTCTATATGAATGCATTTTATTTTTATATATTAACATATGGTGTGGACAGTTCATTGGTCTTAATACCATTTCTTCTGCATCCATTTTCATTACTGGGAACATATCGTCTTTATAGTGATCCCAGTGTCCACTTGTTTTGTATAGTTCTACATTTGCAAGTGATGGTGTGTATACATGTGCATAACCTAGAGCTATTTCTTTGTCTTGTATATATCTTTCTAGAATTCTTCTTATTGTTGCACCATTTGGAAGATACATTGGAAGCCCAGATCCTACTAATTTATGTGTCATAAATATTTCTAGTTCTTTTCCAATTTTTCTATGGTCTCTTTGTTTTGCTTCTTCTAGCATTTTTAAGTATTCTTCTAGCATGCTTTGTTTTGGGAATGATATTGCATATATTCTTTGTAGCATTTTATTTTTTTCGCTACCTCTCCAGTATGCTCCTGATGATGATAGGATTTTTACACATTTTACTTTTCCTGTGCTTAATAGGTGTGGTCCTGCACAAAGGTCTGTAAAGTCTCCTTGTTTGTAAAAACTTATTTCTTCTCCTTCTTTTAGTTCGTTTATTAGTTCTTGTTTATATTTTTGACCTTCCATTAGTTTTAATGCTTCTTCTTTTGGTAGAGTAAATTTTTCTATTTTTATATCTTCTTTTATTATTTTTTTCATTTCTTCTTCTATTTTTGCTTTGTCTTCATCTGTGAATGGTTCTTTTACATCAAAGTCATAGTAAAATCCTTCTTCTATGCTTGGACCTATTGCAAATTTTGCATCTGGAAATATTCTTTTTACTGCTTGTGCCATTATGTGTGATGTTGTGTGCCAATATGCTTTTTTTCCTTCTAAATCGTCTTCTTGGAATGTGTGGATATTTAATTTGCAATCGTCGTTTAATTGATATCTTATGTCACATATTTTTCCGTTTACTTCTCCACAAGTTGCATTTCTTGCTAATCCTTCACTTATTTTTTTGGCTACTTCAAGTATTGTTATTCCTTTTTCTACTTCTAAGACTTTTCCGTCTTTTAGTGTTACTTTAATCATTGTTTTTTCCTCCTTTTTTATTTTGTTTTTTTCTATATAGGGGGTTTTTTTGCTTGGGGTAAATTTTTGTTTATTATATTTTTTATTATTTTTTTATTTAAAAAACACACTCCTATATAGATATTTCTATATAGGAGTGCTTTATAACACGGTTCCATCCTATTTTTTACTTGATTTGGAGATTGTAACGTATCTTACACGTTTGGCTTATTCACCAACAACTTAAGAGTTAGTTTTCAAATATGTTTTTTCAAAACAAGCTTTCAGCCTTTGACTTGTTCTCTCTTTTGATAACCTTTATTTTACTCTTCTCTTATTTGTTTTTTTCTTATGGGTATATTATAAGGCTTTAATTTGTAAAAGTCAAGATTAAAATTTGAATTTACATAATTTACATATTTTTTAAAAATAATAGAATAAATAGTTGACCAATTAATTTTGTTATAGTATAATAATTTACGTAAATTAATTTGCTTCTATAGCTCAGTAGGTAGAGTGCAGCCTTGGTAAGGCTGAGGTCACGGGTTCGATTCCCGTTGGAAGCAACATAATTCCCATATTATAAATCTTGAATGCAGAAGCCTAAAGCCTTCTTGGCATTCATCACAAGCAGGTTTTAACCTGCTTGTTTTCCTCTTTGATCTTGTCAAGTCTAGTGGTTCTTTGTCAAGTTAGTTGACTTATGCTAAAATTTTTAGACGTAGCAAATCAAAGCTACATCTACCATACATTATTCGTTTTATAACTTTTGTTTTATTATTAAAACCTTCTGTTAAGCCATTA
>CALXUX010000043.1 GCA_944391785.1 uncultured Clostridia bacterium | reverse complement strand
AAGTTGCCATTTAGCTCCGTCCCTTTTGGCAACCCCCCTTTTGGCAACCCCCTTTTGGCAAACCCCTTTTGGCAAACCCTTTTTGGCAACCTTTTGGCTTTTTTAAGAGACCCCCTTTTTTAAATTATTTCTGGATTGTCTTCTAGTATTTTGTCTACAATATTTTCACTTAGGTTAAATGGTACTACATATCCTGTTAGTGAGTTTGCTTTTTCTTTTAGTAGTGGTGATTCTTGGTTTACATATATTTTTGCTTTTCCTTTTCCGTTTTTTGCTTCTTGTACTAGGTTTGATACTGGTGAGTTTCCGTCAAATGCTACTACTACTGATTTTCTTCTTTCAAATATTTCGTAGTTGAAGCTTTTGTATATTCCTGATGCTTCGTTTTCTGTTGAGATTCTTATTCGGTTTAGGTCTTTTGTTTTTAGTTTTTCTCCTTGTTCTTTTGATATTGTTTTTGGTATTATTGCATCTATTTCTACTTTTTTGTTTAACTCTTTGGATATGTCTAGTATTGCTTTTTCATAGCCTTGCATTTTGTGCCCTATTACGAAGTATGCTTTGTTTTCGTTTACTTTTTCTATTAGTCTTTTTAGTATTTCTATTCCTTCTTTTGTTAGTTTTGTTTCTCTTTCTTGAGCATTAAAACTTCCTCCTGCTATTATTATTGGTACTTTGTCTGTTGGTAGTTCTGAGATTTTGTATTTTAGTGCTTTTTCTGATTCTATTCCTATTCTTAGTCTTAGGTTTATGTTTTTGTCTTTGCTTAATGTTTCTATTTTTGCTTCTTCTTCAAGTAGTGCTTCTTCAATTGATTTGTTTCCACAGAATTTTTTGAATTTTTCGCTTTTTTCTTTGAAGTATTTTTCGCTTCTTAGAATTATTTCATCTTCTACTTTTCTCATTTTTTCAAAGTCGTCGTTTGAAAGTTCTAGTAAGTTTTGAAGTGCTAGTTGTTCGTCTATTGTGTCTACTCCGTAAAATCCGCATCCGTCTGTTCCTTGAACACATTTTATGTTATTTTTTAGATATGTTTTTATTGGGTGTTTGCTTAAGTTGCTTAGGTTGTTTAGCCTTACATTTGATGTTAGTTGGAATTCTAGTACTGCTCCTGTTTCTTGTAGTTTTTTGATTAACCTTTTTCCTTGTAGAGAGTTTAGATCTGCTGTGTATAGCCCATGTCCTAGTCTGAAATATGGTATTTTTTCTCCTGGTTTTAGGGCGTTTAGAATGCAGTCTACTGATTTTTCTACATTGTCACGTAAACTGTCATTTTCTCCTGCGTGGATTCTTATTGTGAAGTTTGGATCTTCTTCTACTACATATCTTACTATTTCTGTTATTGCTGGCTGAAGTTCTGATATGTCGTTTATTTCTTCTCCAATAAAGTCACTTCCTACTACATATGGGCTTTTTGCTACTGCTTTTAATACATTTATGTTTTCTCTTAAGTAGCTTGAATTTGTGTGTTGGTCTTTTATTATTGTAAGTGGTATTCTTCTTATTGCAACTAGAAATCTTATTTTGACTCCTGTTTCTTCTTCTATTTTTGGCATAATTTCGTGTACTTGTTTTAACATGTTTATTGCAGGTTCACCTTTTTTGGTTAATGTTGTATCTGCTATTTCTACATATTTTATTCCTTGTTTTTGGTATTCTCTTGCTATCCATAGTAGTTTGTTTTGAAATAGTGTGTTGTTTTGGTATTTGCTTTTTTCTTTTTTGTCTTCGCACATTTTTATTACCATGTTTTTTATGTCTTTTTCAGGTAGTTTTTGTATTTGGTTTTGCATTATTTTGCTGTTTAAGTTTATTTTGTTTTGGCTTTCTGTTCCTTTTGCAAATACATATCTGTATAGGTATAATTTTTCCAGGTTTGTAAATACTGCCTGACCGTCTTTTAGTATTGCTAGACTTGTTCTTATTTTTGATATATTGTATTCTGCATTTTCTAGGTTGTTTAGTATAAAGTCTGCAAAATTTATGAATGTGTTGTCATCTATTTTTCTTGTTAGATATTTTCCTGTTAATTTTGAATTTTCAAAGTTTTTTTCTACTTCTTTTCTTTGTTTTAAAAGCTCTTCTTCTTGGGTTTTTGAAGGTTTAAGGTTTAGTTTTTTTATGTAGTATAATGGGTATTTTATTTGGTGACTTATTCCAAGTGCTATTAGACAGTCTGGTGTAAGGTTTGCGTTCATATGTGTGTGCAGGTCTGTTTGGAATTTTACTCTTTTTAGTATGTATGATTTTATTATTGTTTTTTCTATTGGGAGATTGTATTTTTTTGTTTGTGACATTAGTGTTTTTGTGATTGCTGGTATTTTTGCTTTTATTTCTACTTCCCCATCTTCAAATATGTTTGCAATTTTAATTCCTCCAAGCCTTAGTATGTATACTTCTTTGTTGTCTCCATTTATGCTTGCTTCGATTCTGCCTTTAATTATTTTTAAGTCGTTTTGGTCTTTTATTGTTTCTAGATTACATATTTTTGCTAAGTTTGTTATTAAGTTTCCTGTATTATGGTTTGGAGTTTCTAAAATGTATTCCGCTTCATCTTCTGATACTTTGTATACTGTTATTATTATATCTTTTTCTTTGTCTAAATAAAATTTACTTAAAATTCTTTTTTCCATTATTTCCACTCCATTCATTATTTATATATTAAGAAAAGTTGCGAAGCTACATAAGCAAAGCTTACGTGGGTCTTTTTTAAGGACTCTTTTCTTGTTGTGTACGGAAAGGTCTACTTAAATGTCAAGATAAAATCCGCTTTTTCCTATATAATAAAAAAATTCACTTTTTTAATATTATGCAATATTTGTTTTTATACTACATTTTAATTGTTTTGAGTGAATTTTTTGGTTTTAAAACTGTTAGATATTATTTTATCATATTTTTTTATATTAATCAATACTTATGTTAACTTTTGTCTTTTTTATTTTATTGTAATAGTTTTGTAATGTTTTGTTTGTTTATTCTTTTCTTAAAAATTTTTTCTTTTTTATATTAAATTTTAATATGTATTTTTATATTATATTTATTTTTTTATTTCATATATTTATAAAAGGGGGAGATTATTGTGTTTATTCTATCATTTAAATTTTCTAAAAAGTTTTTTATAGCCATAATTATAATTATTATCCTTTTGGTTTCTGCATTATTGTATTTTACTTTTGGATATATAAATACAAGTATCTCGAACGAAAACGATTCTCAAAATAAAAATGATTATATTAAATGGGTTGATTTTAATGTTACTGCTGAAGCTATGAAATTGACTTCTAAACTTGATATCGAATCACATTTAAATAATTCTGAAATAAAATATAATTGGATAGAACTTTTGGCATATCTTGCAGCTGAAAATGGTGGTAATTTTAAGAATTTTAAAAAAGCTCAGTTAGATACATTAGTTTCTAAAATACAAAATGGAGAGTCAATTCCTGATTTAACTTGCTCTATGAAATTTTATGACTATTATTATGAAGCATATTCTGCTGTTTTAAGTGGATTTATTGGGAATTATTCTATTCAGACTTTAAATAATGATGGCTCTTTAGAATTTCAAAATAAATATGGCATAAAGGCTTTTTTGCCTATTGCTAAAAATTATAATTTTACCCATTATGATGATTTCGGAAATTCTAGATCTTATGGTTTTAAGAGGACTCATCTTGGAAATGATTTAATGGGAAGTATTGGCACACCAATTGTTGCTGTCGAATCTGGTATTGTAGAACATCTTGGTTGGAATCAATATGGCGGTTGGCGTATTGGAATAAGAAGCTTTGATGGAAAAAGATATTATTATTATGCTCACCTTAGAAAAGATCATCCTTATGTTTCTTCTCTAGAAGAAGGAGATACTGTAAATGCTGGTGATGTTATTGGGTATTTGGGAATGACGGGTTACAGTGTTAAGGAAAATGTGAATAATATAAATGTTCCTCATTTGCATTTTGGAATGCAACTTATTTTTGACGAGTCTCAAATTGATAGTCCGAATGAAATTTGGATTGATGTGTATCAGATAATTGAATTTTTGAAGAGCAATAGAAGTGAAGTGTATCTATCTGATGATGAGAATAAAGATTATTCTAGAAAATATGAATTTATGGATACTTTAGACTAATGAACTTTAAGGAACGTCCCCAATGTCATTAAGTTAAGATATCTATTTTTGCACAGAGTAGCCCCAATAGTAAATATTTTTCTTAACTTAATGACATTGGGAACGTCCCTTAAGTTCAAGCCAAAGAGGGCAATCCGCTTTGGCAATTTAGTTTAATTTGATAGATAATAATTTTGAAATTCCGCTTTCTTCCATTGTGACACCATAAACTGTGTTTGCGACTTCCATTGTTCCTTTTCTGTGTGTTATTACTAAGAATTGTGTGTCTTTTGCAAATTTTTTTAAATATTCTGCATATCTATATACATTTACATCATCTAGTGCTGCTTCTATTTCGTCTAGTACGCAAAATGGTGATGGGTTTATTTTTAATATTGCAAATAGTAGTGCTATTGCAGTTAGGGCTTTTTCTCCTCCTGATAGTAGTGTCATGCTTTGTAGTTTTTTTCCTGGTGGTTCTACTTTTATTTCTATTCCACATTCTAGTATATTTTCTTCGTCTTCTAGTTTTAGTTCTGCTTTTCCTCCTCCGAAGAGTTCTTTGAATACTTCTTCAAAGTTTTTGTTTATTATTTTGAATTTTTGGTCAAATTGCTCTTTCATGGTTTGTGTCATTTCGTGGATTATTTTTCTTAGCCTGCTCATTGTGTTTTCTAGGTCTAGTCTTTGTTCTGACATGAAGTCATATCTTTCTTTTAGGTTTTTGTATTCTTCGATTGAGTCTATGTTTACACTTCCTAGGTCTTTTATTTGGGTTCTTAGGTATTTTACATTTTTTTCTGTTTCTTGTATGTTGTTTGGTTTTTTGTATTCTATTTGAGTGTTTGGTGTTAGTTCATATTCTTCCCACATTTTTTTTATTATTTCATTTATGTCTTCTTGCAAGTTTGTTTTTCTTACATCTATTTTTACTAATTTTGCTTTTAGGTCTTCTATGATGTTAAATTTTTCTGTTATTTGTGTGTCTTGTTTTGATATTTTTTCGTTTTTTTCTATTCTTTCTTGTTTTAGGTTTTCTATTTTTTCTGAGCTTTGGTTTACTTCTTGTTTTATGTTTTCTATTTTTTGTTTTGTTTCTTGTATTTGTTTTTCTAGGTTATTGTTTTCTTCTTTTGTTTTTTCTATTTCTGTTTTTCTTGATTTTATGCTTTCTTCTGTTTGTTTTATTTCGTTTTCTATTCTTTCTTGTATTTCTTCTATTGAGCTTTTGCTTTCGTCAAATGATGTTACAGATATTTTTAGGTTTGTTATGTCAAAGTTTAGGTCGTCTATTGTGCTTTGATTTTCTTTGTTTGTTTTTGAAAATTCTGTTACTTTTTTTGAGAGCTCTTCTACTTTTTGGTTTATTTTTTCCATTTCTTCTTGCATTTTAGTTTTTTCTTTTGTTATTTCTTCTTTTTGCTTTTCTATTGTTTCTTGCTCAAGTTTTATGTGGTTTATTCTTTTTTCTATTTTTTCTATGTTTTCTTCTATTAGAATTATTTTTTGTTTTTCTGTTGCGTAGTTTATTTCTATTTCTTGTAAGTCTTTTTCTATTTTTTCTGATATTTCAAGTAGGCCTTGTATTGATTCTGTATATTTTTCTTTTTCTTCTTGTAATTTGCTATAAATTCCTTTTAGGTTTTCTATTTCTTTTCCAAGTCTTTCTATTTCTTTGCTTCTTCCTAGTATATTTACTGTTTTTTTGCTGACTGATCCTCCTGTGATTGCTCCTGATGGGTTTATGAGGTCTCCTTCTTTTGTTACTATTCTAAATGTATATGAGTTTTGTTTAGCCAATGCTATTGCTGTGTCCATATTGTCTACTATTACTGTTCTTCCAAGTAGGTTTTGTATTATTTGTTCATATTTTTTATCGTATTTTATTAGGTCTGATGCGATTCCTATTACTCCTTTTTCTAGTGTTTTAAATTTTTCAAGTTTTTTTCCTTTTACAGATGTAATTGGTAAGAATGATGCTCTTCCTAAATTGTTTTCTCTTAAGTGTTTTATTAGTCTTTTTGCGTCTTCTTCAGTTTCTGTTACTATGTTTTGAAGGCTTGCTCCTAAACACATTTCTATTGCGGTTTGAAGGTCTTCTTTTACATCTATAATGTCTGCTAAGACTCCATACATCCCTTTTCCTAGTTCTTTTGTTTGCTCGCAGTCTTTTAGGAGTTGTTTTACACTTTTTATGTATCCTTCTTTTTCTTTTTCGGTTTCGATTAGGAATTTTTGCTTTGACTCTTTTATTCTTAGTTCGTTTTCTAGGTTGTTTTTTCTTATTTCATATTCTTTTAGTTTTGTGTTTGCTTCATTTTTTTGTTTTGATATTTCTTCTTTTTCTTTTATTTTTTCGTTTCTTGTTTTTTCTATTTCATAGAATTCTTTTGAGATGTCTTCTTTTCTCATTCTTGCTGTGTCTAGTTCTCCTATGTTTGATAAAATTTCTTGTTTTATTTGGTTTTGTCTTTTTTCGTAGTTTTCGAAGTTTGCTTTTTGGGTGCTTATTTTTTCTTGCATTTCGTATTTCTGGTCTTGCATTTGGTCTATTTGCTTTTTGTCATTTTCTATTTCTAATTCTTTTGCTGATAATGTTTTTGTTATTTTTTCAAGCTCTTCTTCTTTTTGCTTTAATTGTTCTTCAAATTTTTTTCTGTTTTCTTTTAAGTTTACTTTCTTTTCTTCTTTTTGATTTTTTTCTTCTTCTAATTCTTGTTTTTTTATTGTTTTTTCTTCTATTTCTTTTTCAAACATTTGCATATTTTCTTGGTTGTGGCTTATTTTGGCTTTTGCTACATTTATGTTAGAGTTTAAAGTTTCTATTTCTTTTTGGCTTTCAAAACCTAGGTTTGATATTTCTTCTATTTTTTGTGTGATTTCTTCTACTTGTGTTTTTAGCTCTTCTTTTAGCATTTTTATTCTTTCTAGTTTTCCTTCTTCACTGTTGCATTGGTTTTGCATTATTTCTTCGTCTTCTGTAAGTTCTGTTATTTTTTCTTTGTATTTTTCTATGTTATGTATAAATAGTCCTATTTCTATGTTTTTTAGTTCTTCTCTTAGGTTTAGGTATTTTTTTGCTTTTTCTGATTGACCTTTTAGTGGCTCTAGGTTTCCTTCTATTTCTGATAATATGTCATTTATTCTAAGTAGGTTTAGTTTTGTGTGTTCTAGCTTTTTTTCTGATTCTTGTTTTCTTATTCTGTATTTTACTATTCCTGCTGCTTCTTCGAAGATGTGACGCCTGTCTTCTGATTTGTTGCTTAATATTTCGTCTATTTTTCCTTGGCCTATTATTGAATATCCGTCTTTTCCTATTCCTGTGTCCATAAATAGTTCTTGCACGTCTTTTAGTCTGCAAGGTACTTTGTTTATGTAATATCCTGTTTCTCCACTTCTATATAGCTTTCTTGTTACTGTTACTTCTTGGTATTCTATTGGCAGTTTTCCATCTTGGTTGTCAAAAACAAGTGATGCTTCTGCAAACCCAAGTGATTTTCTGTTTTGTGTTCCTGCAAATATTATGTCTTGCGATTTTGCTCCTCTTAGGGATTTCATACTTTGCTCGCCTAGTATCCATCTTATGCAGTCTGATATATTACTTTTTCCTGATCCGTTTGGTCCTATTACTCCTGTTATTCCACTTTTGAATTCTAATATTGTTTTGTCTGCAAATGATTTAAATCCTTGCATTTCTAGTCTTTTTAAATACATTTATATCACCTATTATTTCCTTTGTTTTTGCTTTTATATTAGTGATTTTATAATATTTTTTTGGTTTTGTAAAGTTATAAATTTATTTGTTATGAATTGGTTTATATGCTGTTTTATAAATTCATTTGTACTACTAATTCTGCAATTTCATATATGAATTTTTCTTGTTCTTTAGTACATTTTGCTAAAATTTCTGCAAACTCTTTTTCAAGCTCTTTATTTTTTTCTGCTCCCATAACTAAATAGTCAATGCTTACTTCTAAAATTTCTGAAATTTTTACTAGATTTGGTAGACTAATTGTTGTATCTCCTTTTTCTAAATTAGTAAAATTATTTTCTTTGATTTCTAGTTTTTGGGCAATATCTTTTATAGATATTTTCTTTTCTTCTCTTGTAAATTTGATTCTTTTTCCAATAGATTTATAATCAAGTACCATATTACCACCCTTTTCCTTTCTAGGTTAATATAGCACTTATTAGTTAAGTTTGTCAATACCTTTTTTTCTTTTTTATTAATTGAAAATAAGCATTTGGTTTTTGTTTTTGGTCTTTTATTTATAAAACATATCATATAATTATATATTCTAGAATATTATAGTTAATAATTATTATAAAATCTTATCGGAAGAAAGTTAGTAATGCTAGGCATTTTAACTTTCTTATTTTGATACTATTTTTTCTTTCATTAATAAGTATTTGTAAATGTTAAAATAAAACTGGTTCTTCCGCAAATAATGTGATTAAAACACTTTCAAAATTTATAGGTATTGTGATATAATATTAATAAATTTGGAGGTTATTTTTACTATGGAAAAATTATTAAAGAAATTAGATAAAAGATTAAAAATATTAAAATATGAAGAAGATAATGATATAATTACAATATATGCTAAGAGGACTAATAAATCAGCAACATGTCCATGTTGTGGAAAGAAATCTTCTAGTATTAACACAAGATATTTTAGAACAATCAAAGATTTACCAATTCAAGATACAAAA
>CALXUX010000042.1 GCA_944391785.1 uncultured Clostridia bacterium | reverse complement strand
CTTTTTCCATCTTCTTCTTTTGTTGGTATTCCTTGTTCTTCTATGTAATTTAAATAATCCCCAAGTTCTATATTATTTCCATTATTTTGCACAAATTCTTCTGTAAATTGTTCTGTGTATAGCAATTGCAGTTTTTCTTTTCCTGTTGCTATTTCTGTTTGTAATTTGGCAATTTGGCTATTGTTGATTTTTCCATTTTCTCCTGTGAGTGCATTTATTCCTATTCTTGCTAATATTATTAGTATTATTATTGTGATTATTAGTGCTATTAATGATATTCCTGTTTCTCTTTTTATTTGCCTATTTATTTGATTTTCTATTTGCCTTTTCACCATTTATTCCTCCTTGGTTTTCATTAATCATATAACTTAAATTAAATTGCTATAACTTATTTTTAATTGAGAACATTTAGCTTTATGATTTTTTTATTTTTTGAAAATTTTTTAATATTTTTTTATTCGATTTTTTATTGTCATGTTGTTTGTTTTGTGATATAGTGTTTATATGTTTTAAGGGCATATAATTAAGTTATATGCTTAATTATAAATTCACAATATCCCACTTATATTATATGTTTTCCATTTATAACTATATGACACATTTTTTTAATTTTGATAAAAAACTTTTCGATTAAAATTCTATATCACTTCTAAAAATATTATATCAGCCGAAATACTTTTTATTAATATTTTTTTACTATTATAGATGATATTTTTCTATTTATTAACACCTTTTGGAAAAATAATATTAATTATCGAATAAATTCAAATTATAATAAATTTCAGCTGAAAAAAAGTGGCTATCTAAGCCACTCTACAATTCTATCTCCTCTTATTGCTCCCCAAGGTGATCCTTCTATACTTCCTGCAACTTTATCTATTTGTATTTGCTGTAAGTTATTTGCATCTGCAAATGCTAAAGATAAAATAGTTTCAACACTAGATGGGATATATATTGATGTTAAATTATTACAGATTGAAAATGGATAATTTTCAATTGTTTTTAATCCTTCTGGTAATTCTATTTCTGTCATTTTGTTTTGATTATAAAATGAATAACTTCCTAAATTCGTTACACTATTTTTTACTGTATATTTACCATCGATTTCATATAACACTTTGATTATTTTTGTTTTATCCTTATTGTATAGTACATTATCTTCTACTGTATAATATTTGTTGTTTTCGTCAATAGTTACAGTTCCTACATAATTGGCGAATTTAAATAAAGGGTCTATATAATTTACATTTGGACCTATATTTATTTTTTCTATTTTTTTATTATATTCAAAAGCTCTAGTTTCTATTTTTAGAACTGATTCTGGTAGTTCTATATTTGTTATATTGGTTGCTTGATCAAATGAATACTTTTTTATCACTTCAAGATTACTGGATAATTCTACAGTTGAATTTTTTGTAAAGCACATTATAAGTTCTGTTTTATCTTTGTTATATAAACAGTCTTTTTCTACTGAAAAATATTGATTGTTTTTATTTACTTCAACTTCTGCTATATTATTCGGAAATTCGTATGCTCCTCCTATTGTTTTTAGACTTTCTGGTATTATTATTTTTGTTATATTTGTATAACTTTTTATTCTTAAATCAAAGTTTATTATTCCTTCTGGAATTTCAAATGTACTATTGTTTGCTAAGATTTTACTAGATATAAATATAATATTATTTCCGTCTAGTGTCATTAATATTCCGCTATTTTTATCATATTTATAATTTTTGTTTTCGCTTTCTACTTCTATGTTTGATAGATTTGTGCAATTGTAAAATATGTCTCCTTGTATATATTCAACAGATTTTGGGATAAATAAATTATCTAATTTATAGCAGTTCCAAAATACAGTTGAATTTATGGTGTTTAAATTTTCTGGTAATTCTATTTTTTCTAAATTATAGCATGACCAAAAAGTTCCATAATTCAATGTCGTTATTTTAGATGGTATTTTTATTTCCTTTAGGTTAGAACATTGGTAAAATGTTTGTCTTCCAATGTTTAGTAAACTTTCTGGTAATTCTACATTTACTATTTTTTTGCAATCTTGAAATGCATTATCTCCTATTGTTTCTACACCTTCCATTAATATGACATTTTCTAAATCCGCATTATTCCTAAATGCGTTTGTTCTTATTTCTTTTACTGTTCCTGGTATTATTATTGTTTTTAAACCATATAAATCTGCAAATGCTCCTTCTCCTATTGCTCTTACTGATTCTGGGATTGTAAGTGATCCATTTTCGTCCATTAGGGCTAGGTTTGTATTTGCTGATAGTAATACTCCATCTACTATTAAGTATGGATTTACTTGGATGTCTAATTTTTGGGCCATTCTTATTTCTATCATGTCTTGTGAATTTAATAAGAGCTCTCCTTTTATTATTTCCATTTTTCCATCAAAAGTTCCTCCTTCTAGGCTTTTTATTACATCATAAATATTTCCTGTTTCTCCTTCTTTTTGGGTATTATATATTAAACTATTATATGCAGAAGTTAAACTTTCGCCTTCAAAGTTGTTGTTTTCTAATAATTTTTCTGCTTTAAATAATTCTAATTCTTCTTTATACTCGGAAAGTTCTGTTAAATATTTTGCTTCATATGCTTTTGTTATTATTCCATTTTCTCCAAGTATTAGATTGTATGTTACTGCTGAAAGTATTATTAAGACTATTATTGTAATTGCGAGTGTTATTAAAGTAATTCCTGTTTCTTTAGTTTCTTTTTTTAATTTCCTTTCCATATATTTTATCCCTTCATATCAAATTTATATTTTATATTAAAATATCATATTTTTTATTATTGTCCATGTCTTTTTATTGTTTTTAATGTGTATTACAATGTTAAATTATTTATTTTTAATTTAATTAAGTTGGAAAATTAATGAATTTAATTTTATAAAAATAATATAGCATTATTAATAAAAAACGTCAATAAATTTAAACTGATTTTTATTCTAAAACTATCAAAAAGTTAAATTCTAAAATTTCAATATTTATTATATTTAAATACTTATTAGACTTTAAAACTTTTCATTAATTTTCCAACTTAATTATATTCTCTATATTTAATAATCCCATTATTATAATTTTATCTTATTTTTATAAATCTATTCATTTTTATTCTTTTTGCAAAAACTTTGTCATTTTTTGTTTTTTTACATATTATATATTAGTAGAAAAAATCTACAAATATATGAAAGGAAGTATTTTTTATGAATATAGATAAAAAACCAGTTTGTCCTATTTTAGATATCGATGGTGTCATTTCAGGAGGTAAACAATTTGACCTTGATATAACTTTACCAGAAGATAATAGAGATGTTATATATGGTGTTATAAAAAATTGTTTTAAAGAGCCTGTTTGTGATGCAGTAGTTAAATTAGTAGAAATTGTTTATGATTGTGGAAAAGAAGAACGTAGACCAATTGGCCATACTTTTACAGATAAGGAAGGAGAATTTGTATTTGGACCTCTTTGCCCTGGCAAAAATTATGCTATACAAATTTGGGTTAATGATACTAAAAAAGTAAAAATTTGTGCAAAATGTCATCATGAAGGTAAATGCCTAAAAGGTGATCAGATGGATGATTGCGATTGTTTCTTAGGAAAAGATTCACACGAAGATAAATGTGATAAAGATAAATGTGACAACTATAAATGTGATAAATGTAAATGTGATAATGATAAATGCGATAAAGATAAATTTGATAAAGATAAATGCGATAATGATAAATGTGATAAAGATAAATGCCAAAATGATAAATGTGATAAAGATAAATATGATAATGATAAATGTGATAAATTTAAATGTGTTAAATACTACTAATTAACTCGATTTTAACTTTATTTCTATACGACAAAAAGGAGGAAAAATATATAATTTTTATATTTTTCCTTCTTTTTACTGTGCCAAAGGGGGGTTGCCAAAAGGGACGGAGCAAAATGGCAACTTTCAGAAAAAGTTGCCATTTTGCTCCGTCCCCTTTGGCAACCTTTTGGCATTTTTATAATATTTAAATAACTCCCATTTTTTTAGCAACTTGTTTTCCTTTTTTCATAATTCTTTTTTTACCTTTGTTTAACATATTTTTTTCATTATACATCATTAGAATGCCTGTTGTTATTATGCCACCAATAATTAATCCTTTAGCAAATTTCATTTATTATCACCCTTTCTTTTTATTTTATATTTTTTTCATTTTTTGAAATTTTATTCTCTTTTATCATGGAATATATTTCATATACAATAATAATACATAAGAAAAAGCCAAAGTATCTTCTTAATGTCTTAACATCTGCATATATTGCTAAATTTGCTCCTATAATTGCTCCTAATATTCCAAATATTGCAATATATGTTCCTAATTTTAAATTTATATTTTTATTTTTTATATTTACTATTATTGCAACAATTGAAGTTGGAATAAAAAAAATTAAATTTGTAGCTTGTGCAATGTGTTGCTCTATTCCTAATATAAATGTTAGAGCAAATATTAATATGGTTCCTCCTCCCATACCTGTTCCACTAACAATTCCAGAAATGATTCCTACTAATATTTCTGCCATTTTGCCTCCTTTTTATATGATAGTTTTTTTATAATTGTTTGTTATTTAGTAATATGGAATCTTTTTTTGAATTATTAGTTAATAAGTTTAACTTAAACTTAAACTTAAACTTAAACTTAAGCTTAAGCTTAAACTTAATATTAAAATTAAATTTAAATTTAATTTTTAATCTTTAAGCTTATCTATTAGATGTTGCTGGCAGATTAACATTTGTTCTACAATATTTTTTCTTAAATTTTCATCTTCTATATTTTGTGTTAGATTAATAAATTTCTGCATTTCAAACAAATATTTTTTGTCACCGCTTCTTATTTTTCTTTTCTTTTTTTAACATATTTTACACCTCTTGTTTTTATTTTGTATTACGGCTTGATTATATATTTGTATTTGTTAATTTGTCGATTTTGACATTTTTTTGTCTATTATATAATATATGTTTTTCTATTTTTTTTCAATTTTTTTATGAAACTGGCTTTTTGTTTTATAAAAATGTTTTGTTTTCGTTTTATATTTTATTTATATTATTTCATAAATTATTTTATATTTTTGAAACTTAAATTTTATTTAAATATCATGCTATATGCTATATAGATTAAAAATATTGTAAATGCTATTCTTAATATTTTTTCTGGTAATTTTTTAAGAAGTTTGGCTCCTATATATCCACCTATTGCTCCACCTATTGCACATAATATAGATATTTTCCAGTCTATAAAGTTACCTTTGTAGTAGAAAATACTACTTGTTATAACCATTGGTAATATGCAGTATACTGATGTTCCTCTTGCTTTTTTTGATTCCATTTTTAATAAATGTAAAAATGCTGGTACTAGTATTAATCCTCCTCCTGTTGAAAAAAATCCACTTATAATACCTGCTATTAATCCTATTAATGCATATTTTATATTTTTTTTCATATTAAAACCTACTTATTTTTTGTATATGAATTTTGCTTTTTATTTTCTTTCTAATTTTATTGTTTCTTTTTATTTATTTTTTATTCATATACTATTAAAATTTGTAGATTATATTTTTATAAAGTGCAGTGCTTTTTTTATATGAAAAAATCCTAAGTAAATGTACTATGTTTAATTTTTTAATATAAACATATTACATTTACTTAGGCAGTTAACTTTTTTGTGTATTTCAACATATTTTTAATATTATTCTATATTCTCATCTTTTATATAATATTTTGTACCAAGCATTTTGTCTGGTAAATATTGTTGTTCTACATAATGTCCTTGGAAATTATGAGGATATAAATAACCTTCACTATATCCTAACTCTTTCATTTTTTCTATTGGTGCATTTCTTATATGCATTGGTATTTCACCTGTGTCTTTTGTTTTTACATCTTCTATTGCTTTATTTATTGCCATATATGATGCATTTGATTTCTTAGATGTTGCAACATATACTGCAGCTTCTGCAAGTAATATTCTTGCTTCTGGCATTCCTATATTGTGTACTGCTTGCATTGCTGCATTTGCTACTACTAAAGCATTTGGGTTTGCCATTCCTACATCTTCTGATGCACATATTGTTATTCTTCTTGCAAGAAACATTGGATCTTCTCCTCCTTCAATTGCTCTTGCTAAGTAAAATATTGCTGCATCTGGGTCTGATCCTCTCATTGATTTTATGAATGCACTTATATTATCATAGTGTGATTCTCCATTTTTATCAAATATTGCTTTTTTATCTTGAATGCAATTTTTTATTACTTCATCTGTTATATTTATAACACCATTTTTATCCATGTTTGTAGTAAGAACTGCTATTTCTAGTCCATTTAATGCTGTTCTAACATCTCCATTTGCTATTATTGCAAGTTTTTTTAAGGTTTCGTCTTCTATTTTTATATTATATTCTCCTAATCCATCTTTTCTTGTTAATGCATTTTTTAAAATTGTATAGATATTTTCTTCTGTTAATGGTTCTAATTTTACTACAATTGATCTTGATATAAGAGCTTTATTTACTTCGAAATATGGGTTTTCTGTTGTAGCTCCTATTAAAATTATTGTTCCATTTTCTACAAATGGAAGTAGTGCATCTTGTTGTAGTTTATTAAACCTATGAATTTCATCTATAAATAATATACTTTTCCCAGATGGATTTAGCATAAAGTTTTTTGTTTCTTCTATTACTTTTTTTATATCTGCTACACCTGATGTTACTGCATTTATTTTATAAAATTTGTACTTTGTGGTCTCACTTATAACTTTTGCAAGTGATGTTTTTCCACATCCTGGTGGTCCAAAAAGAATAATGCTTGATAATCTATCTGCTTTAATTGTTCTATATAATAATTTATCTTTGCCTAGAATATGTTCTTGTCCAATATATTCTTCAAGTGTTCTTGGTCTTATTCTATATGCTAATGGCTCTATTTTATTCATATTTTTCCCTTCTTTTTATATTTTTATATTAACCTATTTTGATAATATTACTAGTCCTTTCTTTATTAAATCTTCTGTTGATAGATTTGCTTTTTCTATACCTAGGAATGCTTTTTCTATTTCTTTTTTACTATATCCTAAAACTTGTAATGCTGATATTGCTTCTTCTACTTTGCTTTCTTCTACTACTGCTTTAGTTGTTTTACTATTATTTACTTGTGTTATTGTATTTTCCTTCTTTAGTTTGTCTTTCAATTCTAAAATTATTCTTTGAGCAGACTTTGCCCCTACTCCAGGTACTCTTGTAAGCATTGCTGTGTCATCTGAAATTACTGCTAAGGCAAATTCTGATGGAGTACATACTGCAAGCATAGCTTGTGCCGTTTTTGCTCCTACTCCGCTTACTCCAAGTAATAGTTCAAACATTCTTAATTCTTCATTTGAATTAAAACCATATATACTTATATCGTCTTCTCTTACTCTGTAATATGTATATACTTTGACTGTATCTCCAATTTCTCCTAGTTTTTCCATTCCTATTGTTGACATATATACTTTATAACCTAGTCCACCTACATCAATTACTACATATTCTGTCATTTTCATTTCTAATATTCCTTTTATATATGCAAACATTTTTATTTCTCCTTTATTTATTTTTATTTTGATTACATTTTTTATTTTTTTTTATAAATTTTTACATTTATATCAAAACTTTAGATAAGAGATGTTCTAAAATTGCCATTTTGCTCCGTCCCTTCTGGCACATTCTAAAATTGCCATTTTGCTCCGTCCCTTTTGGCAACTTTTGGCAACTTTTTGGCAATTTAGCATTTTCCTCTTTTTTGGTTGCTACATTCTAGCTTTATATAGACTTGATTTTTACATATAGTCTAAAGTTTAACAATTATACAAATATGTTGCCTCTAAATCTGCTTCATGTGTTAGTAATGCAATTGGATATTTGGTATATGCTGCTCCAATACTATTATATGCTTCTTTTGGCTCTGTGTATCCCATATGCCAACGTATTGAATACTTTTCTTCTGGCGAAAGTTTGATATACTCTGATATCATCATTACAGATTTTTCTCCATGTCCATATGGAATTGTGTCTTCTATTGTATAATATGGAACTTTTTCCCATACTCCTAAGGCATTTTTAGCATTTCTATAGTCTACTTTATAGAAATTTGTTTTACAAATATCATGTAATAATCCTATTATTATTATTGATTCTTCTGGTATAGTTATTCCTTTTATATTATTATTGACTTTATGTTTTAAAATTTCATATACTTTTATGCTATGTTCTACAAGCCCACCTTCATGGTCACTATGGAATCTTGTGCTTGCTGGTGCTTTAAAAAAGTCTGATTTTTCTAAAAACTGTATTAGATCTTCTATTCCTTCTCTTTTTACTTGTCTTAATAAATTTAAAAATTCTTCTTTCATTGTGTTATAATTCCTTTCTTTACTCTATTTTTTCCAATTTTTTATTCTTTCAATTGCTTCTTTAGTATTTTCTCTTGTACCAAATGCTGTTAATCTAAAATATCCTTCTCCATGTGGGCCAAATCCGCTTCCTGGTGTTCCTACTATATTTACTTCTTCTAATAATTTATCAAAAAATTCCCAAGATGTTAAATTGTTTGGTACTTTTAGCCAAATATATGGTGAATTTACTCCTCCATATACAGTATAACCTGATTTTTCTAATCCTTCTTTTATTATATTAGCATTTTCTAGATAATAATTAATATTTTCTTTTATTTGTTTTTGGCCTTCTTTTGAATAGCAAGCTTGTGCTGCTCTTTGTACTATGTATGATGTTCCATTAAACTTAGTACAGGTTCTTCTGTTCCATAGTTTGTTTAAAAGTACTTCTTCTTCTGATTTTGTATATCCTTTAACTGTTTTTGGAATTACTAAATATGCACATCTGATTCCTGTAAATCCTGCATTTTTTGAATAGCTTTTAAATTCTATTGCAACATCTTTTGCTCCTTTTACTTCATATATGCTGTGTGGTATATTTGGCTCTGTAATAAAGCTTTCATATGCAGAATCAAATAGAATTATTGATTTGTTTTCTTTTGCATAGTCTATCCATTTTTTTAATTCTTCTTTTGTAAGTACTGTACCTGTTGGGTTGTTTGGAAAACATAAGTATATCATATCTACTTTTTCTTTTGGAAGTTCTGGCTTAAAATCATTTTCTGATGTTACTGGTAAATATACTATATTTTCATATATGCCTTTTTTGCTATTATATTTTCCGCTTCTTCCTGACATTACATTTGTGTCTAAATATACTGGATATACTGGGTCTGTTATTGCAACTTTATTGTCTTTTGCAAATATATCTACTATATTTCCACAATCGCATTTTGCTCCATCTGATACAAATATTTCGTCTTCTTCTAAGTCTATTCCTCTTTTTTTATAATCATTTTCGATTATGGCTTTTCTTAGGAATTCATAGCCTTGCTCTGGGCCATATCCTCTGAATCCTTCCATAGTTCCCATTTCGTCTACTGCTTTATGCATTGCTTCTATGCATGCTGGAACTATTGGTCTTGTTACATCTCCTATTCCTAATTTTATTATTTTTCTATCTTTATTTTGTTCTGAGTATTTTGCTACTTTTTTTGCTATGGTAGAGAATAGATAACTTTCTTGTAAGTTTAAAAAGTTTTCGTTTATATAACTCATATTATCATTCCTTGTATAATATATTTAGGTTTTTTTACAAAGGTTTTACCTATAAACCTATTGCTTTTTATGTTTGCATTTTATCATAAACATTTTTTGTTGTAAAGCGTGCATTTTACATATCTCCTTTGTTTAAGCATTTTTTTAAACTAAATTTTAATGGCAAAGTGTTACTGTTCAGACTTAAACCATTTTATTATGAAAATCTAATTTAAGACTGTTTAATAAAATTTTAAAGATTAACCACACTGAGTAATATAATAAATTTTATATAGTCTGAACAGTAATGGCAAAGTTCATAAATTTGAATAAAAAATTCCTAAATGCTATACTTTTTAGAAAAAAAGATATATAATGAACAAAATTAAAATTAGATTAAGAGGTGTTTTTTATGAAGTTAAAAGATGTATTTAAAAATATAGAAATAATAAATCAAAAAGGAGACTTAAATATTGATATTACAAATATTACTTCTGACTCTAGATTAGTTAAAAGTAATTGCCTATTTTTTGCTATTAAAGGTTATGCTTTAGATGGTACTAAATTTATTAAAAGTGCTATAGAAAATGGTGCAAATTCAATTGTTATTGATGAAAATACAGATATCGATTCTGTTTGTGATAATCAAACTATTACTATAATTCAAGTTAAAAATATTAGAAAAGTTTTAGCTTTATGTAGTTGTAATTTATATGATAATCCATCAAAAAAATTAAAACTAATTGGAGTTACTGGAACAAAAGGTAAAACTACATCTACTTATATGATTAAGTCTATTTTAGAAAAACATGGCTTAAAAGTAGGTCTTATTGGTAGTATTTCTATCTATATCGGAGATAAAAAATTAGAAGATACTGATCGTACTACTCCTGAAAGTTATAAAATTCAAGAAACTTTAGATTTAATGGTCAAGGAAAATGTAGATGTTGCTATTTTAGAGGTTTCTTCACAAGCTATGAAACTAGATAGAGTAACTGGATGTGATTTTGATATTGCACTTTTTACAAATTTATCAGAAGATCATATCAGCCCAAGAGAACATAAAGATATGGAAGATTATTTTGAGGCTAAACTTTCTTTATTAAAACTTGCTAAATGCATTGTTTTTAATGTTGATAATGAATATACTGTTAAAATAAAAAAATTGCTTCCTGATAAAAGAATGGTTACTTTTGGAATAGAAAATTATGCTGATGTTCAGGCAAAAGACCTTGTTCCAAGCAATTCTTGTATTGATTTTACTTTGGTAATTGATGGAACTGAAAATAATATTAGAGTTTCTATTCCTGGTGAATATATGGTATATAATGCATTAGGTGCTATTGCTGTTTCTTCATTTTTTAATGTTACAATTGACGAAATAAAAAAAGCTTTAAATCCTTTTAAAGTTTTTGGTAGAAGTGAAATGGTTCCAAATAAACTTGGTCTTACCATTATGATTGATTATGCTCATACACCTTCTAGTTTAGAGTCTATTTTAAAAACAGTTAAACCATATACAAAAGGAAGAGTTATTTGTACTTGGGGTGTTGGTGGTGATCGTGATAGTGCTAAACGTCCTATAATGGGTGAAATTTCAGGTAGACTTGCTGACTTTACTATACTTACATCTGACCAAGTTCGTACCGAAGATCCAAGAAAAATTTTAGCTGATATTGAAGTTGGACTTAAAAAAACTGGTGGTAAATATACTGTTATTGTGAATAGAACTGAAGCTATTAAATATGCTTTATCTATTGCAACTAAAGATGATATTATCGTTTTACCAGGATTAGGTAGTGATCTTTATATTGAGTATATGGGAGTTAAATATCCTTATGATGAAAGGGTTGTAATCCATGATCTTATTGAGGAAATGATTGCTGATGGTAAGAAAGCTTAATTAGGTTAAGAATATTAATTTTTGTATAGTAGCCCAAAAATAGTAAATAGGAAAATATTTTTTAATTATTTTCCTATTTACTATTTGAGCGGATAACAATATTTCCTCAACTTAATACTATTTACTACCTTGCTTTTAGCATTTTATGACCTAGATTTATATTATTCCCACAATTTCATTCACAATACTCCCATCAAAAACTTTACTCGAAATTCCTGCCAGGTATATTTCATCTGTTTGTTTATTTAACCTCACATCAAGGGCTCCACCTTTTAAATGCACCTTTACAATATCTCTTGTAAATCCATAAAAATTAGATATTTTAGCAGTAGCACATGCTCCTGTTCCACAACTAAATGTTTCACCACTTCCTCTTTCCCAAACTCTCATTTTTATATTTGATTTATCCATTATTTGTGCTACCTCTACATTTACTCTATTAGGAAAATATTTGTCATTTTCTATTATTCTACCTATTTTTTCTAAATTCAAATTATCTATTGTTCTCTCAAAAATTACAAAATGCGGATTTCCAATGGATATATATGTTCCTGTAAATATTTTTCCTTCAATTTCATATTTTAGCATAATTGGAATATTTTCATCATTTGTTATTATATCTTTATTTTTCTCTAGGCTTGCTTTTCCCATATTAACTTGTACGGTTTGAACTTTACCATCTTGCATTGTATATACTCCTACTTTTTTTATGCCTGCTAATGTTTCTATTGTCATTTCTTTATTATTAATTAATTTATTGTCATATACATATTTTGCAAAACCTCTTATACCATTTCCACACATTTCGGCTTGACTTCCATCTTGATTATATATTCTCATTTTGAAGTCTGCTACTTTGCTTTTTTCTATTAAAATTATGCCATCTGCTCCAACTCCAAAATTTCTATTTGTTATATATCTACATATTTTTCCTATTTTTTTTTCGTCTAGTTGATTTTTTTCATCTATTAAATTGATATATATGTAATCATTTCCTAATCCATGTAATTTTGTAAAATTCATTATAAAATACCTCCCATATTTATTATATTGGGAAGTATTATTTTTGTGATATTTCTTTATTATTTTTAGTTTCTGTTTCGTTTTCATCTGCTATAAAATTTCTATTAATTTTTATACCGGTTTTTCCTGTTTGTAAGTCTATGTATTTTTCTGGATAAATTTTTGTTGTTTTTTTGTTTTTTATCGTTACTAAATTTTCTAAATGTTTAATTAGTAAATATTTAAGGTCTACTGGATTTAGTGATGCTACTTTATCTATTATGTATTCTTGTCTTTTTTTAGTTAGTGGCATTAAAATGTTTGTTTTTATGTCTCTTCCTTTGTATACCATGTCTTTATTTCCTTTATAAATTGGTAATATCATGTTGCCTTGCAGATTGTATATATATTGTTTTATTTCTTTTTTTAGAATATGGACTTTTACTGGCATGTTGAATCCTGGGTAGTCTATTCCAATTATTATGTAATTTTTGTTTTCTTGTTTGTCTTCTGGGATAACTCCCCAGTTTGTTACTTTAGTATTGTTTGTTAGAACATTTTGGATAAAATAACTTGTTAATGATATTTTTGCATTATATGCATTAAATTCTAAATTTCCATATATGTTTGTTACATTTATATCTTGCATAAATTCATTATTACAATCTGGAATTTCATTATTAAAATATTTTTCATATTGGTTTATAAATTCTTTATCTTCTTTTGTAAGATCTCTCATTTTATATTCTTCTCCTGATTTTAAGTTTCTGGCTACCTTTAAAAATAAATTATCACATATTAATTTTTTTAAAATCACATTTTCTATTGTTTTTTCACTAAAATCTATATTTTTATCTTCTCTTGATAGTGTTCTCATAGCAAAAATTGCATTTGAAATATCTTTTATTCTCTTTATAAATCTGTTTTGCCAGAATATGTTTAGTAAGGCTAGTTCTTCAAGATTAAATTGTTCTAATGTTTCTTGCTCAAATATTTCTTCTAATGCTATATCTTCAGCTTCTTTTTCTTGCTTAGTTAATGGGTATGCCATTTCTGGCATTGATAATTCTTTAAATCTTTGCTTATATATTTCTAGATCTTTTTTTAGCAAATCAAATTTTTTAAAAAAACTTCCAGCAAGTTTTAATATTTCTATGTATCTGTATTTCAGTTCTATTTCACAATCTTTTTCTCTATATTTAATATATTCTTTTAGTTGTTCTAGTTCTGTTCCAGAAGATATTTTTATATATTTTAATACTAATTGCTTTTCTTTTGGATTTAGTATTTTCAATATTTTTTCTCTATCTTTTTTATTCATTTGGACTATTTTATTAATTCCTGTTATTGTTCCTAGTTCTTTCTTTTCTATTTTTAAGTCTCTTAATGTTAATTGTAATATAAATTTATTCCATTCGTCTTCTTTTTTTAATTTATTTGATTTACTTGTTATTTCGTCTTCTGTTAAGTTTATGCTATCTATATTTTTATAGTCCCTTGCTATTAAATGTTCATTATTTGCATATAATTGAAGGACATTATATTGTTTTTGAAGACTATAAAAACCTGCTAATTTAACATATCTTTCTATATAGTTAATTATTTTTTTAAATAATTCTTCCATTATTTTAGAATGTTTAATCCCTGTTTTTTCCATTTGTATTGTATAATTTAATATTGATTCTATGGCTTCAAATAAATATTTTTCTTGATTTGGATTTTTCTTTAATTTTCTTTTTGCATATAACAGTTCTTTTTCAAAATCAAATTTCAATTTTTACCTCCGTAGTTTTACATAATTCTTTTTATTTTATCACTTTTTTTACTAATCGTCAATAACTTTTTTGTCATTGACAGTAGTAAGTATCGTTTGACATTATTTATTGGTTATATTATAATTTTTATAAATTATTTATAGAGGATTATATTATATTATGAAGTGGTTTAAAAGAATTTTATTAATTTTACTTTTAATTATATTTGTTTTAATAATAATATTTTTTATAATTGGGTATTCTACATATTCTTCAGCTTTGAAAGAAAAACCTTTATTAGATAGAGTATCTGAAGTTACTTCTGATGAACATTTTGTTAAATTTTCTGATTTAGCAACTGATTATAGAAATGCTGTTATAGCTGTTGAGGATCATAGATTTTATGATCATGGTCCTATTGATATTATTGCTATTGGTAGAGCTTTAGTTACTAATATTTCTCATTTTGAATTACGTGAAGGTGGTAGTACAATTACTCAACAAGTTGCAAAAAATATTATTTTTTCTCAAGAACAGACTTTATCACGAAAACTTGGTGAAATATTTGCTGCTTTTGATTTAGAAAAAAATTATTCTAAGAACGAAATTTTTGAATTGTATGTTAATACTGCATATTTTGGTGATGGATATTATGGAATTTATGATGCTAGTATTGGATATTATAATAAAGATCCTAAGGATTTAACCTTAGCTGAAGCTTCAATGCTTGCTGGTATTCCAAATGCTCCTTCGGTTTATTCTCCTACTGTAAATCCTGTTCTTGCTAAACAAAGGCAAACTACAGTTTTGAATTGTATGGTGGAATATGGTTATATTTCTGGTAAACAAGCTTCTGAAATTATTTAGAATTGTTAAAATTTTTATTGCTGTAAATAGTAAACTAGTTTATTAAGGTAATATGTATTTTTGTCATTTTACTTGACTTTTTATAAATAGTGTTTTATTATAGATAGTATTATTATGCTCAAAGGAGGATTTTTTATGCCTAAAAGATTGACAGTTCGGTATTTAAATGGTGATAAGGAAGTTTATGAAAATGTTCAAATTAATACTTTTAACACTACTAATAATATTCCTTATTGCATGTTTACAGACAGTAATTCTATTTGTCATAAGATTGTAGGCAATGTTTCTTTTACAGTTGATCAAATTCCTAATAATTTGGATCAAGAGCATGTAAAGTGAAAAAATGGTTAATTGTGACCTGGTCACAATTAACCATTTTTTTAGTTTTGTGTATATGGTAATATAGCAATATGTCTTGCTCTTTTTACTGCTATTGTGATATCTCTTTGATGTTTAGCACATGCTCCTGTTGTTCTTCTTGGTAGGATTTTTCCTTTATCGTTTACGAATTTTTTTAGTTGATCTGCATTTTTGTAATCTAATACAAAGTTTTTATCACTACACATTACACATACTTTTTTTCTTTGTTTTCTGAATCTTGGATTGTAATCCTCATCATAATTTTTGTTGTTATTTCTTTTATTTTTTTTTTTATCTGACATTTTTTGTTTCCCCCCTCTTTGTTAGAATGGTAGGTCATCACTTGAAGATACTTCGAAATCTGATCCCATATTTCCTGGCATTGTGTTTCCAAATGTGTTTTCAAATGTTCCTGCTCCTGCTTCTTGTTCTCTTTTACTGTCTGCGAAATATGCTTCTTCTGCCACTACTTCTGTTATGTAATGTTTTACTCCTTGGTCATCATCCCAAGTTCTTGTTTGTAATCTTCCTATGATTCCTACTTGTTGACCTTTTTTAAAGTATTTACTACAAAATTCTCCTAGTTTACTCCAAGCAACTATGTTGAAAAAGTCTGCTTGTCTTTCTTCTCCTTGTCTTACAAATCTTCTGTTTACTGCTAAGCTAAAAGATGCAACTAGTGTATTGTTTGTTTGTGTGTATCTTACTTCTGGGTCTCTTGTTAATCTTCCCATTAATATTACTTTGTTCATTTTTATATCACCTTTCTTTGCTTTAAATAAAGGCCTCTATTTCTTTATTTAATTTCTTTAATTTATTTTTTTGTTTTACTTTTGTTTCTTATTCTTTTGTTATGCTTTTAGTTAGTTTAGGCTTTAGATTATTTTTCGTTTTTTACTACGATAAATTTTATTATGTCGTCTGTTATTCTGTAGACTCTTTCTATTTCAGCTATTGCTGATGGATTTGATTCGAAGTAAAATACTAGATATGTTCCTTCATTGAATTTTTTGATTTCATATGCTAGTTTTCTTTTGCCCATACTTTCTACTTTTTCTAGTTTTCCGTTTTCATTTATTAATCCTGTTATTTTTTCTTCTATTGCTTTTAGTCCTGCTTCGTCTACGTTTGGATTAATAATGATTACACTTTCATATTTGTTCATTTATTTCACCTCCCTTTGGATTTTTAACCTAACTTTTTAGTTAAGTAGAGATTTTGGTTTGCTAGTGTTATTTTTTTAGCATTGATATTTTATCATGTTTTGTTTGATTTTTCAAGGGGGTTTGGATTTTTTTTACTTAAGATTGTGATTCATATTTTAATTTTCCTTATTATATATTTTTTCCAGTTCTAATTGAATTTTTTCTAAAAATTCATATGCCTCTCTAAAAGTAATGTTATTTAAATCCATTTTTATAATTTCTTGCACAACTTTTTTTAAATTACTATTATTAATATAGTCTTTGTAGTTTTCT
>CALXUX010000041.1 GCA_944391785.1 uncultured Clostridia bacterium | reverse complement strand
CTTTAAAATGGGAAATTTAGTTCCAGAATATCAGGGAATGGACTTATTAGAAGCAAGAGAAAAAATTAACGAACTAGTACGAGCAGTAAACAAACTAAATAAAGAAAGCAAGTGATAACCATGATTTTAAAAGAAACTCAAGACAAAGACGACATACTAATTATCATGATGATAAATGAAAGAGACAAGCAAATAGAACTACTAGAAACAGAAAATTACAATTTAAAAGCAATGTTAATTGAAATATTAAGAGAAAATAGACATTTAGTTAAGACAATTAAAGAATTAAAATATAAAAGATATGGAGGTATTTTATGAGTGTTAATATAGGAAACGAAGCAAGTATTTTAACAATTTATAGAGATGAACAAGGAAGATATAAAATATACATAAAAGGAACAGAAACACAAGAAGATGGGGAAGTTAAGGACATATTTATGAGTAAGAAAGTACAATTTAAAAAAGGTGTAGAATTAAAAAATAGAAGCAAAATTGAAGTAATTAAAGGTTGGACAAGTTGTTATAGAATAAAAACAGACGAATTAACAGAAGATGGCAAACCAAAATATAAATATTTTGATAAATATTTTATAAGTGAATTTAACCTGCTAGAAGATGGAGTAGACGAACCAGTAAAAGCTAAACAACAAACACAAGATAGACAAGAAGATTTCTCATTCGTTCCAACAGAAGATGACCTTCCATTTTAAGGAGGTTATATATGAACAAAAAACGAGAAACTATAAGAAAAGGAAACAAAATATGCAGGAATACGGAGTTATTCCTGTATGGAAAAATAAGAAAAATACATAAAGCAGTAGCATATTGTAAATTACATAAATGCTATTTAGAACCAAAAGACATAACAGAAAAGCAATGTAATAAGAAGAAGTGTAAATGGAAGGAAGAAATTTAATGAAATTTAACAATTTAAAAGAAGTGGTTACACATTTAGAAAGAATAAATAAGGATAATTATTATTTAGATTATATTATTTCAGAAGGTACTGTTAGTAAAGAATGGTATGAAGCTATATTAAAAAAAGTGGAAAAGTACAAACCTAAAAGAGTTATTGATATAGGAAGTAATGCGAATATCTTTGGTTATTTATTTGCTAATAAAGGAATTGAATATGTAGGAATAGATATAGACAAAACTTTAACACCTATAACTGCTGACGATATAAAATTTATACATTCTAATTATTATGATGTAAGAGAGAATTTTAAAAATGACATTATAATAAGCTGTTTATGTGTTGGATACTTAATACCAATCAAAGATGTTTTAGGTAAAAAAATAATAATAAATGATATGAGTAATGGAAAATGTATAGCAAAAGAAATTGATTTGAGAGGAGTAATGCTAAAGGAAAAATCAAGGTAAAAAGATGTTAAAAACAAAAGAAGAACACCTAGAAGAAGTGCAGAAAAAAGAACAATTAGTACAAGCAGGTAAAAATCAAATAATGGAAGAATACAAAAATAATTTACCACAAGAATTAGAAAAAAGATTAAATGTTATAACAACTCAAATATCAGTGCAAGAAGAAGTGCAAGGGTTAAGTTCTATTGAGATAAATGAAATGTTAAGACCACACAATTTAATAGGTAGTAATCCCAAATACAGTGCAGACCAATTAAGAATAATATTTGACTATTATAGAGAAGCATTAGTTACAATAAATAGAAAATTTAAGTACCCACCAAGTAAAGAAAACTTTTGTGCTTTTGCTGGAATGAGTACATCTACATACAACAAGTATTTAACATCTCCAAATGAAGAAATGCAAGAATTAATGTTAATGATAGATGATTACATAAGAGAAAGTATGCTTACATCAGCTCAAATAGGAGAAACAAAGGAAATAAATACAATGTTTAGAGGCAAGACAGCTCATGGTATGGTAGAAGCACAAAGTCCAATAGTGGTAGAGCATAGAAGCGAAACAGATATGTCACAAATAAATAAAATGATAGAAGCAGTAAAAGCAGGAAAGAGCTTAAAAAGCATAGAGTTAGATAAAAAAGATTATAAAGTGGAGGATTAGAATATGTGGAAATTAAGAGACAACATTGAACTTAAAGTGTTAGAAAAATATGGTTATGAATTTTATGCGGATTATTCAAATTGGGCAAAAATATTCTATACAAAAATAGGAAATTGGGATGTAGAACATCATATTGAATTTGTTGAACAAGATAAAAAGTTAATAGCTATACAACAAGTTTGGGATGATGAGGATGGAGTTTATTTAGATGAAGAAATAAACGAAGAATATATACAGGATTTAATACATGCAGGATTAGTAGAAAAAGTTTAGGAGGTTACAAATGAACATTGAACTAATACCTTATGGAAAAGAAAATAAAATAAGTAGAAAAAGTTTAATGAAGTTAGCAAACATACAAGATGAAAAAGTATTTAATGAAGAAGTAGCAAAGCTAAGAAAGAAGTACATAATAATGTCAGATACAACAACAGGAGGATACTGGAGAAGTAATAGCAAAAAAGAATTACAAGAGTTTATTAAGAAGTATCAACATAGAAGTCATGATAATAACAGAATGATAATGTTAGCATATAAAGAATTGGAGGAGATGGAGAATTGAATGTATCGTTGAAGAATGATAAAATTGAAAAAGATTTCAAGAAAATATATAAAAAAATTAGAAAATTTTATGAAAAATACAGAAACAAAAGAAATATTTGTTTAAATTTACAATGCGACAAAGAAAATGACTCCTACGATATATGCTTATATGTTAATCCAAAAATAGAGGAACTTAATATAATGGAGGAGAATATCAAAATCGCAAAGAAAAAATAGTGAAAAAAATATTTTAAGATTATAAGGAGGAAAAAATTATGAGTAATGAAGAAGTAAAAGAAGAAGTTGAAAAAATACCAGAAGAAGTGGGAGAAGTTTCAAAAGAAGTGGTTGAAGAAGCGCAGGTAGAGGCTGAAGAAGTGGAGCAAAAAAACGAGCTAAAATTCACAGATATTAAAAAATTAAAATGCAATTATACAGTTTATAAGAGAGAAAGAACAAATTTAAAAATGCCAATAGTAGAAAAGTGTCAAAAATGTGGAAAAAAATTCAAAGATGGCGACGAATTATACACAGCATACACAGAAAAAGACAATATAAGAAAAAGTTATTTAATTTGTAAAAAATGTTCTAAATAAATTCAATTTTAATGCGTTTTTTAGCTTGTTTTATATTAGAGTAATACAACTCTATATATAAGGCTAAAAAAGGCTTAGAATTGATTTTAAGAAGAATTAAAGGTAAATAAAAAAATAAAGGGGTTAAAATCCCTTTATTTTCCTTTTGCACACATAGAAATAAATATAAATAACAATACAATTGGTGCGAATATTATAATACATACCCATTTTAATATATTGAAAAATATTTTTACGCCATTTTCGAATTTCGCGTTTTGTTCTTCTTGTCTTTGTTTTTCTTCAAATTGTTTTTGAATTTCTATTTGCTGTATTTGCTGTTTTGCTTTTTCGTCATTAGCATATATTTTTTTTACTTTATTAAAATTTTTTTCATAATTATTGTCTAAGTATCTTTTTTCAATTTCATTTTCTCCTAGATTATCAATTATCGCTTGTCGAGTAGTAGCAAGCTGTAAGTTGATACAAGCGTTATAAAAGCCTTCTTTTTCAAAATCTCTTTTCATACAATCTATGCAATCATATTCAAGAGCCTTTTTCAAGTCTTTTTCATAGACTTTTTGATTTTCTTTTTCTTCCTTCGCCTTTTCTAGTTGTTTTGTTAATTTCTCAACCTCTTTTTGATTATCTTCTATAGTTCTATTTAATCTTTCAACTTCCATTGTTAAAGCTCCCATTTTTTAATACCTCCATTTTACATTTTTTTTATAATTTATGCAATAGAATTTGCTTTATTATATAAACTTTTTGTTATAATTGCTTGATGTTTGCCTTTTTTAATCTCTTGATTATGGAAATTATTAAAACCGCAATAAATTTGATTTTGTATTATTGTTTTTATACTGCTTGCGTGAAATTGTTGTCCTTTTTTTCCCTTAAAGCCTTTTGTATTACATATTTTAGCAGTTTGATAATAGTTATGCGTGTTACTATATGTTTCAAATATAAATTTAACAATAGCAGCCTCTTTTTTATTTACTACAAGTTGTTTATTGACTATGTCATAGCCAATAACCTTTTTTGCTGTTACTTTTCCACTTTCAAATTGTTGTTTTTTTGCCATTTTTACAAATTCGCTTATATTATCTCTTTCAATTTCTGCACAAATTGAGATTACATATATAAGTAATTTGCCTGTTGCTTGTTCTGTGTCTATGTTTTCTTTTAAACTTATAAAGCGTATATTGTTTTTTTGAAACTTATCAAGCATATTTGCCATATCTTTTACACTTCTTGAAATTCTAGACAATTTATAACATAAAACTATATCGTAATTTTTTAAATTGTTTAATAGTTTTTGTAATTCTTTTCTTTTTGTGATATTTTTTCCACTTATTCCTGCGTCCTCAAATATGTCATAGTCGTAATTATTCTTGTCACAGTATTCTACTAATTCATTCTTTTGAGCATCTAGCGAAACGCCCTTTTCTGCTTGCATTTGTGTTGAAACTCTTGTGTATATTGCTACTTTCATATTTTTACATCCTCCATTATAATATTTTTTTGTTTTTTTTACATTTTAGAAGTTCATAAGTGTTATTATATTCTTCTTCACTTAAATAAGTATAGAAGTTTAAAAATTCGGTTTTTGTCAATAGTTTAAAATCTTTCATTTTTTCTTCGTCGTCTATAAAATTATTATTCATTTTTTACACCTCCAAAAAATTACATATATTATCTTTTGTTATTTCTCCATTCAATACTTTTTTATAATTATTCATTACGATATCGCTAAATACTGCTAAATCTGTTTTTGTTTCATCTTTCATATATACATTATAAATAAAATCAATTAATTTTTCTTTTTCTTCATAACTCAACACTATATAATAATAATGACATTTCATATTATAAGTTATTATTAATTGAAGCATTGCAAAACAATTTTTTTCAACTATATTCTCAAATTCTTTAATTCTATCAATTTTTGTTTTCATATCTTAACCACTCCTTAATTTTTAATATTAAAGTTCTTATAATTGCGTCTAATAATAAAATAGTTTTTCTTTTGTATAATAATTTATAATAAAACCATTTCATTTTTAAAACTCCTTAAATTTGGTATTGACAAGTAAGAAATATTTCTTTATAATTATATTAAATTGGTTTATAAAATTTATTTGTTTTTGGCTTATCTATGTATAATATTTCTTAATGTAAATATTATAAAATAGGTTAAGCCTATTATTTTTGTGATTATCAACGTTTTAAAGTCTGCACCTTCTGTAAGTAAAGTAATTATTGATATAATATACAATGTTATTAATACATAATTTTTAAAACTTAATTTATAGTACTTTTGCATATGTTTTTTTCTCCTTTCATTTGTATTTTTTCTTACTTGTCAAAATTAATAACTATATTCTTATTGTTATAAACTTTATAACGTTGTCATTAAGTCTTAATTGTTTTTCTATTTCCACGACGTTGTTGTCTGTTGATTCAAAATGTGTAATATAATAATAGCCTGTTTGCTCTCCTCTTATTTCGTAAGCCAAATGTTTTAAACCTTGATAACCATTGATATCGTTTCTTTTTTCAAATACTTTTACATTTTCAAAATATTGTTTTATATTCTCAATTTCTGCTTTTACTTGTTTTTCAGTTAAACTTCCTTTTAATATATATATATTTTCAAATTCTTTCATTTTACTACCTCCCGTATTACCCATAATAAACTATCATAATCGTAAATATATTGTTCTTCTAGTATTTTTTGATTATCTAATATAGTATTAATTACTTTTTTCCAATCTTTATAATCATATATCGTTTTTATACACGCACTCCCATAATAAATATATCGTTTTGCTAAGAATATTCGCATTAATCCTTTTTCTGTTTCAATGTATGGAATACAATCCCAATAAGAATAAGTGTCGAACCCATAATCTTTTATTTTTCCCTCTTCTTTTAATTGTTTTATGTAATTTAATATTATTCTTTGTTTAGTTTCTTTTTCATTCATTTTAACCACCTTTTAAACCTTTCTTATATTTTCATACCATTTACAGTAAATTCTACTTTTATATTTTTATCTAAGTATTTACTTATTTGTTCTCTTATGTAAAAGTCATTCTCAATGCTTAATTCATTTCTTTTTACAAAGTAAGTTATATATTTAAAAGCATTCATTTTATTTTTTGGATTGTTTATTCTTTCTTTTGCGTTTTCTATACATTTATTAATTAAGTCCATTTTTTACACCTCCTAATAATTGCAAGTGTTACAAGCTTTTAAATAGTCTTTTCTTGCTCTTAAATATGCTAATTTTAAATAAGCGTTTTTTTCTATATCTTCAAAGCTTAAGCCTAAACTTTGCAAAGTGTCGGTTATGTCATAAGTATAATAATATTCGTGATTGTTCATTTCGTAAAATAAAGCATCATATGCAAACTTAAAATTATGAGTTAGCCAAAATATTAAAGTATCATTTGAATATGTTTGATTATGATTTTTCAACAAAGGTAAGTCGCTTTTTAGCATTAAACCACCACAGCCAATATTGACAAGTTTTTCCAAGTCTTCTAGTGTATCTTGTAAATTTAATTTTTGTAATAGCTCTTTGAATTGTTGTTCTCCAAATGCCCAATAAATTGGTAATTTATTAAAATCTTTTTGTCTATTTTCTTTATATTGCTTATAACTAAAATTGTTAAATGTTCTTGCCCTTTCTTTTAATAAATATTTTTTGTTTGTTACTTGTTTAATTTTCATAATAAAAACCACCTTTCAAAATTTTTTCTTTTTT
>CALXUX010000040.1 GCA_944391785.1 uncultured Clostridia bacterium | reverse complement strand
TATATCATGTTATGGAAATTAAATAAAGAAACAAAAATGTCGCTAATTTTTCATGGCACTTTGTGCCGAGCGAAGCGACGGAATGGAGGTTAATATGAGCAAATTAGCATTAGTCGATGGAAATAGTATAGCAAACAGAGCATTTTATGGGATTATGGGAAGTAAGATGTTAATGACCAAAGATGTAAAATATACAAATGCTGTGTATGGTTTTTTAGCAATTTTGTTTAAATTATTAGAAGATGTAAAGCCAGAGTATATTGCAGTTGCTTTTGATTTAAAAGCATCAACTGCAAGGCATAAAGCATATGATGGGTATAAAGCAAACCGTAAGGGAATGCCAGAAGAACTTGCCATGCAGATGCCTATTATAAAAGATATTTTGAGAGCAATGAATATAGATATTATAGAAAAAGAAGGTTATGAAGCAGATGATGTGCTTGGAACTCTTTCAAAATATGGAGAAAAAAATGGGCTTGATGTTGTAATTTTGTCAGGAGATAGAGATACTTTTCAACTTGCAACAGATAAAGTTTCAATTATGATCCCAAGAACAAAAGCAGGAAAAACAGAAACCCAAAATTATGATAGACAAAAAATAAAAGAAGAATATGGTTTAGAGCCAAAACAATTAATAGAGGTTAAAGGGCTTCAAGGTGATACATCAGATAATATCCCAGGAGTGCCAGGCATAGGGGAAAAGACGGCTATATCACTAATAAAAGAATATGGTTCTATAGATAATTTATATAGTAAAATAGAAAAAAATGAAGATAATTTAAAGGGAAAACAAAGAGAAAAATTAGTAGAAAATAAAGATTTAGCAGAGCTGTCTAAATTTTTAGGAACAATTAATTTAGAAGTTCCAATAGAAGATACTCTAGATCAGTTTAAAGTAGAAGAATGGGATAAAGAAAAAGTTTTAGAAATATTTAAAAACTTAAATTTTAAAAGATATATAGAAAGATTTAAACTAGATTCAGGAAATTTTGGAGACTCAAAACTATCAAGTGTGACTGAAGATGAAAAGGATAATAAAAAAACAATTGAAGATTTCGTAAAAATAGTAAAAAAAGATAAAAAAGAATTAATAGCTGAAATAAAAAAACAAAAAGAACTAATATTTTATATCTCAACTAAAAAAGACGAAATGCCAGAAAAAATAATAAAAGAAAAAATGACAGCAATAAGTATATATAATAAAGAAAAAAATGAGGCATATACATTTAATTTATCAACAGAAATTGACATACAAGAATTTAAAGAAATCCTAGAAGATGAAACAATAGAAAAAGTAAGCATACATCTTAGTCAAATTTGGATATTATTAAAACAAATGAATATTGAATTAAAAAATTTAGAATTCGATGCAAAAATTGCAGGGTATATATTAAATCCAACAGAAAGTAAATTAAAATTAGAAGATTTAGCAGAAAAGTTTTTAGAATTAGATGTAACTAAATATATTACAGAAGAAGAGCAAAAACAGTTAAACTTGTTTGAAGTGCAAGAAAAAGACAAGCAAGCTCAAAATAATTTAAAAGCTGAGGCAAATAATCTAAATCAAGAAACTGATCAAAACGAAAATTTAAAAAATGCTTTTTTTGTATATTTAATATCAGAACTAAAAAATAAAATGGAAGAAAAATTAAAAGAAATAAATGCATATGAATTATTTAAAAACATAGATATGCCAACAGTCACAGTACTTGCAGAGATGCAATTTAATGGAATGTATGCAAACAAAGAAAGTTTAGAAAATTTCGGAAAAGAATTAACTAAAAACTTAGAAGAAAAAACAAAAATAATACATGAAATGGCAAAAGAAGAATTTAATATAAACTCAAGCAAACAATTAGGAGAAATCCTTTTCGAAAAAATGAAACTACCAGTAATCAAAAAAACAAAAAATGGTTACTCAACAGATGTAGATGTTTTAGAAAAATTAAAAGGTGAAGACCCAATAATTGAGCAAATATTAGAATATAGGCAATTAATGAAATTAAACTCAACATATATTGAAGGTTTAAAACCATATATAAATCCAAAAACACATAGAATCCACTCATTTTGCCATCAAACAATAACAGCAACAGGAAGAATAAGCTCTACAGAGCCAAACCTTCAAAATATACCAACAAGATTTGAACTAGGAAAAAGAGTAAGAAAAATATTCGAACCAGAACAAGGAAAAGTGTATATAGATGCAGACTATTCACAAATTGAGCTAAGAGTTTTAGCACACATATCAGGAGATAGTCACATGATACAAGCATTTGAAAATAACGAAGACATCCACAAACAAGCAGCATCAAAAGTGTTTAAAACACCAATAGAAAAAATAACAAAAGAGCAAAGAAGTAATGCTAAAGCCGTAAACTTTGGAATAGTATATGGAATAAGTGATTTTGGTTTAAGTCAGCAACTAGGAATATCAAGAAAACTTGCTAAAAGCTATATAGACGAATACCTAGAACAATATCCAGGAATAAAACAATATATGGAAAATATAATAGAACTAGCCAAAAAACAAGGATATGTAGAAACATTATTTAATAGAAGAAGATATATACCAGAAATAAATTCAAAAAATTATACAGTAAGACAATTTGGAAACAGAGCTGCTATGAATACACCAATACAAGGAACTGCAGCAGATATAATGAAAATAGCAATGATAAAAGTACGCAAAGAATTAAAAAACAAAAAATTAAAAGCAAAAATAGTATTACAAGTACATGACGAAATGATGATAGAAGCACCAGAAGAAGAAATAGAAGAGGTAAAAGAAATCCTTAAAACAAATATGGAGCAAGCAACAACATTAAAAGTACCACTAATTGCAGAAATATCTATAGCCAAGAATTGGTATGATTGTAAATAGGGAGGAGATTTTATTGAAAAAACTGAAAATTATTATGATTATAGCAATTATTTTATTTATTTTCTGTTTAGTAGTTCTTTTTGGACCATTTAATCTAATGGATAAGATTCTAATGAAAATATATCCAAGAGAATATAGTAATTTTGTAGAAGTTTATTCAGTAGAATTTCAAGTTGATGAAAATTTGGTATATGCATTAATCAAAGCTGAAAGTAATTTTAATGCTGAGGCGGTTTCTGGGAAATCTGCTAAAGGTCTTATGCAACTTGTAGATGAAACAGCAATTGATATGGCCAAAAATTTAAGTTTAAATTTGACAAATGAAGAAGTAGTAGAAAATTTGTTAGATGTTGATTTTAATATTAAACTTGGCACAAAATATTTATCTATTCTTTTAAATAGATATGAAAATATAGAAATCGCACTTACAGCATATAATGCAGGAATTGGAACTGTAGATAATTGGATAGAAAAAGGTATAATAAAAAGTGATGGATCTGATGTTGAAAATATTCCATATAAAGAAACTAATCAATATGTAAGAAAGATATTAAGAGATTATAAAATATATCAGGATTTGTATGTTACGATTCAAGGCTAAAATGAACCGCGTCAAGTGGAGATTATATAAATAATAAAAAAGACTAGACAAATTAGTAAAAATGAAATAAAATATAAGTGTAAGAAAGGAAGATACTATGGGAGAACAATTGATTTTTACAGTGCTTGCCTTTGCACTTTTTATTTTTGTCTTTTTTAAAATGATAAAAAATAATGATACAAGCTATGTAATAATCTTATTACTAGAAGCAATAGGAATAGCACTTAACTTTTTTGAAGTTTTATTTGATGTGAAAATAAATAGTTTTTTTATGGTTTTAAAATATATATTTGCTATATTAATACCAATAATTGCAGTTATATTAGAAAAATATAATATGTCATTAAACGAAATTATAAATATAACAAAAGCAAGAATTTGGCTTAAACTAGGGAATAATAAAAAAGCAAAACAAGCACTTATTGATTTAGTTACAAAAAGTCCTGAAAATTACCAAGGACACAAATTACTTGCAATAATATATGAAAAAGAAGGCGGTATGAGAAAAGCAATTGATGAATATGTGCAAGCAATAGATATAAACAAAAAAGACTATGATTCATATTATAAAGTTGCAGAATTATTAAATAATTTGCAAAAATCCGAAGAAGCTGCAGAAATGCTATATAGCTTATTAAATAAAAAACCAGACTATTATAAAGCAACAGAATTATTAGGAGATATTTTAATAAGTAAAGAAAGGTATAAAGAAGCAGCATCAATATATCAAGAAGCACTAAAGTATAACCCTGTAAGTTATGAAATTAATTATAATCTAGGGATAGTCTATACAATGCTAAACGACTTTGAAAATGCAAAAATATGTTATGAAAAAGCAGCCCAAATAAATAGTTTATTATATAATGCAAAATATTCTCTTGCAGAAATTGCATTAATATATAAGGAAATAGAAGAAGCAGAAAAATACTTTATGCAAACATTAGAAGACGAGGAACTTGCACCAGATAGCCTATATGAACTTGCAAAAATAGCTTTAATAAAAGGAAATAAAGATACAGCAGTAAAATATGCAAATGCAGCAATAGATGCAAATTCTAAAAAAATAGTACCAAAAATACAAAAAGACCCAATATTTATACCAATAATTGCTAAAATATCAATACCATTTAATATAGAAGAACCAGAATTAAAAGAACATAAATTAACTAAAAAAGATATAAAAGTAAAAGAGCATTTAGAAGAAATGTTTGAAATAACAAGGCATTTAAGTTATAGTGATATTGAACTTTTAAATTACAATAAAAATAAAAAACAAAATGAAAAAGATATAACGCAAGAAAAAGATATTGGCGGAAAAGAAAGGCAAGAATAAAAATAAAACAGTGTATATAGATTAAAAAATCATATAGCACTGTTTATTTTTAATATTTATAAATTATTTGAATATAATTAAATAAAAATATTTATAAAAATAATTAAATAAAAATATTTATAAAAAGTAATTAAATAAAAAATATTTATAAAATATAAGGAGGTCAATTATGCAAAAAAAAATAGGAATTATAGGTGGAGATTTACGCTTAATATTTTTAAGTATATTACTTGCAAAAGAAAAAAATATAGTATATACTTATGCACAAGAAACAGCTGAAATATTAAAAAATGAGAAAAATATTAATTTTTGTGAAAATATGGCAGAGCTTATAAAAGAATCGGATATAATAATAGGACCAATACCATTTTCAAAAAATAATATAGAAATAAATTCAGCTTATAGTAATAAAAAAGTAATGATTCAAGATTTAATGTCAAACTTAAAAAATAGAGAATTAATAGCAGGTTCAATAAACCCTAAAATATATGAGCAAGCAAACGAAAATAGTGTAAAAATAATAGACATAATGAAAAACGAAAAGCTAACAATATTAAACACAATAGCAACAGCAGAAGGAGCAATAAAAGAGTTAATAGCAAATACAGATATAATAATACACAGAGCAAAAATTTTAATTTTAGGATATGGCAGAGTAGCAAAAACATTAGCACAAAAACTAAAAGGAATAGACGCAAAAGTAACAATTGCAGCAAGAAAAGAAGAAGCTCTGGCTTGGGGCTATACATATGGATTTAATGTAGTAAATATAAATAATATAGAAGAAAAATTAGCAAATTATGATATAATAGTAAACACAGTTCCAGAATTAATTTTAAGAAAACAACAAATAAAAAATATAAAAAGCAAAACATATTTATTAGATATAAGCTCAGCACCCGGAGGAATAGACTTTGAAGAGGCAAATAAAAACAACATAAAAGCAGAACTTGCTTTAGGTTTGCCAGGAAAATATGCACCATATACAACTGCTAAATTCATAAAAGAGGTAATAGAAGAACTATGCAAATAAAATTTTGAACCATTACAAAAAGAAGGGAGAAAACATATGGAAATAGTACAATCACTAATATTAGGTATAGTACAAGGACTTACAGAACTTTTACCAATTTCAAGTTCAGCACATTTAAATTTAATACCATGGATATTTAATTGGGATATACCAGAAAGTTTTGATGTAGCACTACATTTTGGAACACTACTTGCAATAGCAATATTTTTCTTTAAAGATTGGATAGCATTAATAAAAGGAGGATATAGGCAAGTTGTAAAAAAAGAAAAATCATTTGAAGGAAAAATGTTTTGGTACATAGTAATAGCAACAATTCCAGGAGGAATAATAGGATTTTTGCTAGACCACTTTGTAGGTGATGCATTAAATATGCCATTATTAATTGCAGCAGCACTAATTATAATGGGTATAATTTTATATATTGCAGATAAAAAAGCACCAAATAAAACTAAATATGAAAATATGACATTTAAACAAACATTTTTAATAGGATTATCACAAGCTTTAGCATTTATCCCAGGAGTATCACGTTCAGGAGTAACAATGACAGCAGGAAGAATAATGGGAGTAGATAGAGAATCAACTGCAAAATATTCATTTATGCTATCTGCACCAATAGTACTAGGTGCAACACTTTATAAATTTAAAGATTTTGTATTTGGAATGCCATTTGTAGTTGGAGTGCTTTCTAGCTTTTTAGTAGGTCTTGCAGTAATTAAATTTTTACTTAAATATTTACAAAAAGGAAGCTTTAAAGTTTTTGCAGTTTATAGGGTAGTAATAGGAATAGCAGTTATTGCAATATATTTTGCAAAAATGTAAAATGGAAAATTAGAATTAATAATATTTGTTAATAATGAAAAATAAAAGAAATGAAATGAAACGATTTTATTTCTTTTATTTTTTCTTTATAAAATTTATGAAGTTTACCAATAAATTTGTTTTTAATGTTAAGATATACTAATTCTGAAAAATTTGAACATTTGAAAAATTAATATAAAAAAATTATTAATCAACTAATATTAATTTATTTTGAAGTCGAAAAATGTCGAATTTTGATAGCATAAAACCCGATTTATAAATTGTAATTTTAGGTCTTTAGTTGCACTTTATGTGTGACTTTAGATATAGAAAACTAGAATGTAACTGTAAACAAAGTAGCAAAGTAACAAAAGGAGGAATTTTGTTATGAGAAGGTTGAAAAAACGGTTAGTAGCAATTGTTGCAGCATTTACACTTATGTTTGTGATGGCTGTACCATCATTTGCGGCTGAAACTGAAAGTGCCGAAAATGTGAGTGTTGAACAGGATGTTGTTGCACGGGCAGGTGAAGAAACTTGGACTGGAAGTGGTGCCGGAGGAGCATTTAGATTTACGGATAATAATACTACTCCGACTAAAACTATGGGACAGTCAGGAACATTATTGATATCTGGATCATTTTATGGTACAGATGGATATGCTGATTCTGTTCCGATAAAACTTACATTCCAAATTCAAAATTCAACAGGAACTAGAGTACTGGCAAGTACTGTTGTTAACGATAACAGAAGCGGAAATATTCCTTTTGCTGTTTCTTGCCACGTAAATAAAGGTGATAAAATTCGGCTATTTATGGACGCAAGCAGTATAAGTAATCCTCCGGGAATTCTTCGGTCAGCATATATTGAGTATAACTATTATATATATTAAAATAATTTTTCTAGTTTTCTATTAATAATAAAGAGGATGTCTTAGGCATCCTCTATTTGCCTTTGTATAATAGTTGACCTCCTATTATATTACCAGTTGAACAATCTATATAATATTGTTTGTCTGAATTTTTTAAGGCATCTATATTATTAGTAGTATTGTTCATGTTGTTTTTATTTTTAACATTTACAATCCATACTTTTCTAGAAATGTCTTCTGAATAAGGAAGATCAAGGCTTATATTAGAAAAATTAAGATTATTTTCAAGCATATATATATAATTATTCATTTTTCTAATACCTAGTTCTACAGAAATTTCGCTTATTTTATTATTTGTAAATTCTTTTTCTTTGTTAGAAGCAATAGAAATAGCATCAAGTTGACTTATATTGATTAGGTCATTTTCAAATTTTCCACTTGAAATTTTACTAACTTGCATAATAGCAAAATTTTCATTTGTTACAACGAAATCTAGATTAATATATTCATAAGGATTAATTATCCCATTATATACTTTATAATATTCAGCATTCCACAAATCAGTTGCTACACCTTTTATGTAAGTAGTTTCCTTCTTTATATCAGAAAATTCATATTCTTCTTTATTATAATTTAAACAATCTATTATATTATTAGAATAAATTAATGCTTCTTCATTTGAAATATTATCAATATTATTTGAGTGAAAAAGGTTTTCAAAATTTTCATCTCTAAAATCATTTAATTCTCCATTTTTACCATCAATATTAATGTGTATATCATCACTTTTATCAGAACTTGCTGTGATATTATAATAAGCTCCATTATCCGTACTAATATCATTATTAAGTTTAATACTATTAATTTCTATATCAGAATAACCTAAATTTGAACAAATATTTATAGCAATCTCTTTTGCATTTTCTTCCGAAATTAAACTTTTCTTTAATTCCTCTGAAACACCAGAATTAATAACTTGTTTTATTTCTTCAACAGAGTAAGTTTTAGGCTCATACCAAACTCTATCATAAACGAAACCTGCAGCACAGATAGTACTAAAAGAAGATATGCTAATAATCGCAGAAGCAACAATTTTTCTTAAACGATATTTTCTTCTTACAAGATATGCTTTATATTCTGATACTGCTTTTTTTCCTTCTTCAGTATATAATGCATTTTTTATAGCTTTATCAAAGTGTTCTGGTATATCAAGTTTTTCATTTAAAATTTTTTGTATGAGTTTATCTGTTTTATCCATTTTTTGTACCTCCTAATCCTTTGGTATTTATCTTTTTTTTAGATCTATTAAAGTTTGATTTGATTTGGGATACACTCATGTTAAGTTCTTTTCCAATTTCTTTGTATTTATAATTATGTTTAACTTTTAAATTGAAAATAGTTTTTTCATCTTTAGTAAGATTTTTAGTTACATTTTGAAAGATAATATCATCTTCTATTTTTTCTTGTTCAAAATTTTCTGTTGAACAATTGTTAATAATAGATTCATCAAGAGGTAAAAGCATATTGTTTTTATTCTTTAAAATTTTTAAGCAATTATTTTTTAAAATTTTACTAATCCATTTTTCAAAATTTTTAGGATTTTTTAGTTGATATAATTTAGAAAATGCGTCAAGCATAGTTTCTTGTATTGCGTCATCAATGTCAGCAGTATTACTTAATTTATTTTGAGCTATTTTAAGTAGCTTTGGAGATATAGCTCGTGTGAGGGCAGTAAAAGCTTCTTGGTCTCCTTTTTTAGCTTTTTTTACTAGATTTTTCATTTGTAAAAAGTGCTCCTTTTCTTTAGTTTAAGTATTAAGATTATAACATGGATACACAATAAAAAATGGAAAGACTAAAAAAATTAAAAATAATGAGTTAATATGGTATAAATAGTAGAGGTATGATATTAAATTATATAAAAACGATAAATTTTGTAAAATAAATATATCAGTTCTATTTACTAAATGGAAACAAATATAAAAAATGGTAAAAATTTTTTGTATTATATATAAAATACTTTCTTGTTTTAAGATAGAGTAACACTTAATGATTGTTTTATGACTAATTGATATTTATATATACAATATGTTGGATTAAGAAGAATAAATTAGAAAAAAGCAACTAACATTATAAATCAACAAGAGATATTAAAAAATATAATTGAAATATTATGTAAGATGAATTATATAAAAAAGATTAAAAGAATTTATACTAGGATAAGATATATAATTAAGTTAAAAAATTAATGATATTTAATTATTGATTTATATATAGCATTATGAAGAAGAAAAGTCAATATATTATAAATGAAAAGTATAATTAGAAAAGCAAAATTTTTATAAGGAAAATTGACGAAAAAAATGAATATTACAATATTTAGGTTCAATATATAATTTAATTAAGTTTTTAACTTAATTATAAAAAGCGGATAGAAAAATTAATCCAAAAACATCTAAAATGATAAAAAAATATAGACGAAAATAATTAGTAATGATAATTTAATTAATGAAATTAAAAGTATAAAAAATGGGGGGTAAAACAAATGTTAAAAAAATTAAAACTAAAAAGAACAAATGAAAAAGCAATTACACTAATAGCATTAATAATAACAATTATTGTGTTACTAATACTCGCAGGAATAACAATAGTAACATTAACAGGAGAAAATGGAATTATAACAAGAGCAGAAGAAGCCAAAAAAGAAACAGGAATAAAAGGACTAAAAGAAGAAATAAGAATAGCAATAGCAAATAAAAACATAGAAGAACAAGTAAACGGAAATGGAAACTTAGAAGAAGAATTAAATAAAATAGACGAAGCGGTAGTAAGTAAGGTAGTAGAAGACACATATTATGTAGAGAAAAATGGAAACATTTGCACAGTATATGAAGATGGAACAATAGAAGAAGGAAAAGTAAATATATGGGATGGACAAACAATAGAAAAACCAGAAATAGATGAACAAGGAAATTGGCACATATATACAACAGGGCAAATGAAGTTCTTTGCAAATTATTGTAATAATGTTTTAACAGAAGAAGAAAAAGCAGAAGCAAATATGCCAGAAATAACAGAAACAACAATAGTGTATCTAGA
>CALXUX010000039.1 GCA_944391785.1 uncultured Clostridia bacterium | reverse complement strand
GCTCCCCACTCTGTATTTTTCATCATGTGTGGGTCTACTATGCTATCTGTTCCTAATCCATATATGTTATCTGCGCTATCGTTCATTTTTGTACACACTTCAAATATATTACTTACTGTTATACTTCTCCAGCTTGTTACATTTCCTTTTATCATTATTGCTCTTTCTTTTCCATCATATCTTCCTGTTGATTCTTCTGTTGTACAGTTTTGATTACTTGTTTCAAACTTTCCTACCCATATTCCTGATAATTCTTTTTTGGCTTCATTATCATTTCCATAGCTAAATGCTGGGTGTACTACATAATCTGTCATGCCTGTTCCTGTTGCATATGATGGATATGTTGTATCATATGTTTCTGTTTTTTCTTTATTCTGATTATTTGTGTCTACAAATACTATATCTATTGTTCCTCCGCCTGTTCCTGCTTGATGATACTGACTTGTTATTTTGTATGCATATCTTGGTATCCATACTAACATACTATATGGCTTACTTTCATCTAACACCTGTTTTTCTCCACTTGTTGTCCATTGTGCTTCACTTAATACCACATTTGCCCAATGTTTTGCTTTTGCTCCTCCTGCTTTATCTACATTACTATAATTGTACCACTCTGGGTCTTTCTCTTCTGTTCTTACCCATCCTAAGCTTTCATCATATTTTACTGGTATCATTCCGTCTGCTACACTTGGTGCTATTGGTAATGCTTCATCTACATATGGTGCATCTGGGTCCGGTTCGTCTGGCTCTGTTCCAGGGTCATCAGGTCCTGCTATTTCTCCACTTCCTTCTAATATTTCATTCATATATGCTACTAGATTTGCTGTTGCTTCGCTTTCATATTCTGTTTGATTTACTGTTAAATCTCTTGCAAGTTCCGCCTGTCTTATTAATCCATTGTCTCCAAATGCCATATTTATTGTTACTGTTTCTAGTATTATTATAATTATTATTGTTATTACTAACGCTACTAATGTTATACCTCTTTGTTTCTTTTCTTTCTTCATCCTACTTGTTTCCTCCCTTGTATACATTTTTTATTTTCTAAGGTTAATTTTTAACCTTATTAATAACTATGTTTTTACTTAGTATTTTTTATTATTTCCACTTTTTTCTTTTGTTATTCGTTTTAGTATATAATTAATGCATTTTAGCTCTTTATCTTAGTTTTACATTTTAGTTTTTATATCTCAATCTGATATTTCATGTTCTCTGTTTTATATGAGAATATTTGTATAGTTTTTGTATTTCTTTATTGTATACTATTAGGATTTCCTTGTTATGTATTACTTCTATATGCTTATTTCTAAATATTTTTTACCTTTAATACTTTTCTACTTTTTGAATGCAAGAAACTTCGTTTTTACTTAAATAGCACCTATTAGTACCTTTTTATTCTTGCAATCATCAGGTAACAACCCTACTTGATATATGTCAAGTATTAGAAGCTATTTATTTTTCCATTATTAGACACATGTAAATTGTCAAGCAAAAATTAACGCATTCATATTATTTAACTATAGTTAATGTTTCATCTCCATTGTCTTGTAATTTGACTCCTGATTTTAGACAAACTATCGGACGTAGTCCGCAATAGCTCAATTCAGTACCGTTATACCATACTTGCCCAGCATTAGTCGCTACCATTAAATTATTAATATCATTTTGTGACGGAGAAGCTAACCACATTCCGTAAGCTTTACTACCATCTGATTTTATATAAATACTATTAAAATCATCTAGTGGAACTCCCTCTAAGCCCTTTGTCCAGTTCGTAAAACTATCACCACCAGTTCTCACCATGTACCCTGTAATGCTAGACACCGTACATTCTATATATGCAACTGGATGTGTTTTTTGGTATGATGCACAGAACATCTCTAATGTTGGTCCCCCCATTGCATATTCTGCATCTTCTCCTTTATATACATTCCACACATTTGTATCCATCATATACGATACTGCTTTCATGTTTATATTTGTACTTGTGTTTGTATTTAAGTATTGATTTAACCATTTTGCTCCTTTACTATTTTCTTTTATCCAAGCTGATTCTCCTGTATAATTACTTTCTATATTTTTTAAGCTTAGTCTATATGGATAACTACTAGTAATTGCAGTTTCCATTTTTCCTTTTGGCGCATCCTGGTATGATATATAATCATCTGCTATTAAATATATATTGCTTTCATCTACATGGAATATTCTCCATTTATTTACTGCATCACTATTTGGACAAGTGTATCCTAGTACTTCTTTTCCATAATATGTACTTGCTTCTTGTGCTATCTCTGTTGCTGTTACTTGTCTTACTGACGTAGTTAATGATATGGTTTTTTCATCTACTACTTCTTCATTTATTATTAGTTCTACTTTTATTGTGTACTGATTTCCTCTTTTTAGTCCTTCTATTGTATGTGTATTTTCTGTTTTCTCTACTTCTCCTGTATAATCTGAACTTTCTGCCAATTTATATGAATATTTATAGTTCGCTCCTTCTGCTCTTGCTGTTGTTACTTTGACTGTTACTGTTTCAGTTGCTCCTTCTGCTGTTTGTTCTATTATTTCTATTTTCCTTATTTTCGCTGGTAAATTTCCTGCCTCTCCTATATAGTCTCCTAATTCTGGTAC
>CALXUX010000038.1 GCA_944391785.1 uncultured Clostridia bacterium | reverse complement strand
TTATTATTTTTTATTTATTTTTTTTTTTTTTTTATTTTTTTTTTATTATTTTTTATTTATTATTTTTTATTTATTATTTTTTATTTATTATTTTTTATTTATTATTTTTTATTTATTATTTTTTATTTATTATTTTTTATTTAAAGAAATTTGATGATTTTAATTTGAAATACTCCAAAAATAAAGTTTTAAAAATTTCAAAAAGATTGTCGAAATTTGCTTGAAATTTTTCTATAAAGAATATATAATCTATTTTATTAAAATACTTATAATTAAAAGAGGGATTAAGATGAAGTTAGAACAAAAAGATAAGTCTTTATTATTTTCAGAAACGATGCTTCCTGATATATTTTTTGCAGAGCATTTACCACAATTACCTGGTGATTATTTAAAAGTTTATATGTATATTGTTTTCTTATCAAAATATGGTAAAGATGTTAAGCTTAATGATATGTCAAAAAAGCTTTCTCTTCCACTTAAGGAAATAAATGATGCTTTAAAATATTTAGAAGATCATGATTTAATAATTAGAAAAACTACTGGTTATATAATTGTTGATTTACAAGAATTTACACTTAATAATTTATATAAGCCAAATCTTACTCCTTCTAAAGATACTATAGAGCAAAGTTCTAAAAATAAATCAAGAGCTAAAGCTATTGATCATATAAATAATATGTATTTCCAAGGTATTATGGGACCTTCTTGGTATAATGATATAGACCTATGGTTTAAAAAATATAATTTTGACGAACAAGTTATGATTGCTTTATTTGATTATTGTTATAATCGTTCAGCTCTTCATAAAAATTATGTTCAAAAAGTTGCTGAGGTTTGGGGTGCTAATAATATTCATACTTGGACTGATTTAGATTTATATGATCAGAAAAAAGAAAAGCTTAATATAATTAAAAAAACTATTGCCAAAAAACTTGGTAGATATGGTGCTTTAACTCAATATGAAGAAGCTTATATAGAAAATTGGGTTATGGATTTTGGTTATGATATGAATATTATAGAAATCGCCTTGAAAAGAACCACTTTAAAACAAACTCCTACTTTTGAATATATAAATAATATAATTACAGATTGGCATGAACATAATTTAAATACACCTGATGAAATTATGGCATTTTTAGAGCAACGTAAAAAACAGTCAAAAGATATAAAAAATATGAAATCTAAAGTCTCTAAAGCAAATTTTGGCCAAAGAACTTACGAAAATTTAGATTTTCTATATGCTAATTCTTCAGCTTCCATACCTTCTGGTTCAAATTCTATAGTTTCTTCCGATATGGAAATACCTGCTTCAGCAACACCTGTTTCAGCTTCTAGTAATTTGAATAATAACTTTAGTAATGATTTTGCTGAAACTTTAGTTAATAATTTTGATAAAATTAAAAAAAATAATGTTTAAATTAATAAGTTTAAAATGTGGCTAATTTACTTATTAAAGTAAATTAGCTTTAGTTATAGATAAGAAAGGAGATTTTATGAGTAATGAAATTTTAAATACTCTTTTAAAAGAATATGAACAAAAAAGATTAAAAGCTGAGTATGACTTAGAAAAAAGAAAACAAAATCTTTATAAGTTAATACCTCGTCTTTCAGAAATAGATGATGAATTGAATAGTGCTGCAATTATTACTGCTAAAAATATTTTAAATAATTCTGACTCTATTAGAAATAATGAATTTACAACTCAATTAAAAAATAAAATAGAAATTTTGAAATCTGAAAAAATAAATATATTAAAACAAAATAATCTAGATCCAAATTACTTAAAACCTTTTTATGAATGTACTATTTGTAATGATACTGGATATGTAACTGATTTAAATTATAAAACTGTCATGTGTTCTTGTTTAAAACAAAAATTATTGGATATTTCTTTTAATAAATCTAATATGTATAATTTAAAAAAAGAAAATTTTAATACTTTCGATGAAAGATTATACTCAGATGAACCAGATTTGTCTAAATATAAATTAAATATTTCGCCTAGGAAAAATATATTAAATATAAAAAGCAAAAGTTTAGAATTTATCGAAAACTTTGATAATCCAAATTATAAAAATTTATTGTTTACTGGTTCTACTGGTTTACGGTAAGACTTTTATGTCTAATTGTATTGCTGCAGAATTGTTAAAAAAAGGAAAAAATGTTTTATACCAAACAGCACCTATTTTGATTGAATCCGTAATTGATTATAAAATGAACAAACAAAAAAATTTGAGTAATGATTTCTATAAAACAGTTTTGGAAACTGATTTGCTTATAATAGACGATTTAGGTACAGAAACTTTAAATACAATGAAATTAAGTGAATTGTTTACTATTATAAATACTAGAATTTTGAACTTAAATCATAAAATAACTAAAACTATTATTTCTACAAATATGGATATTCAGAATATTTTTAGAAATTATGAAGAAAGAATTGGTTCTAGAATCGCTGGAAATTTTGACATCTACTATTTCTTTGGTGATGATATTAGGTTTAGAAAAAGAAGCTAATTTATTTTGTTTTTGGTGAACTTTAAGGACGTTCCTTAAAGTTCATCTTTTATTTTAATGTCTTATTCTTATAAGCTAAAATGAACTTTAAGGAACGTCCCTAAAGTTCATTCTTTTTAATTTTCTGTGTGTTCTTCCATGTCTGGTGTTAATGTTTCTATGCTAACTACTTTTCCTCCGTCACTTGTTCTCATAAGTGTTACCCCTTGTGTTGATCTTCCAAGTACACTTATTTCGCTTACTTTTAGTCTTATTATTGTTCCTGCATTAGTTATTAGCATTACATCGTCTTCGTCGTTTGCTATTCTTACTCCTACTAGTTTTCCTGTTTTTGGCGTTATTTTGTATGTTATTACTCCTTTTCCGCCTCTTATTTGTACTCTGTATTCGTCTAGTTCTGTTCTTTTCCCAAATCCGTTTTCTGTTATTGCAAGTAATGTTGCTTTTCCGCCTTGTATTACTGATTCCATTCCTATTACTTCGTCATCTTCTGATAATCTAATTCCTATAACTCCTTGTGATACTCTTCCTACTGGTCTTACGTCTTTTTCATCGAATGTTATACACATTCCTCCTCTTGTTACTAGTACTACATTGTCTTCTCCGTCTGTTAGTCTTACGGCTATTAGTTCGTCGTCTTCTTTTAGTGTTATTCCTTGTAATCCTGTTCTTCTTGATGAATTGTATTCTGTTAGGGCTGTTTTTTTGATTAGTCCGTTTTTTGTTGCCATTAGTAAGTATTTTCCTTCTGCGAAGTTTTGTATTGGTATTACGGCTGATACTTTTTCTCCTGGGTCTAGACTAAGTAGGTTTACTATTGCTGTTCCTTTTGCTGTTCTTCCTGCTTCTGGAACTTCGTATCCTCTTAGTTTGTATAGTTTTCCTTTATTGGTAAAGAATAGGATTGTGTCATGTGTTGATGCTGTGAATATTTGTTTTACAAAGTCATCTTCTCTTGTTGCTATTCCTGTTATTCCTTTTCCTCCACGTTTTTGGCTTTTGTATGTGTCTATTGGCATTCTTTTTATGTATCCAAAGTGTGTTAGTGCAACTACTGTTTGCTCTTCTTTTATTAGGTCTTCTGCTACAAATTCTCCTTCGGCTGCTACTATTTTGGTTAGTCTGTCGTCTCCAAATTTTATTTTTATTTCTAGTAATTCTTCTTTTATTATGTCATATACTAATCTTTCACTTGATAGGATTTCTTTTAAGTGTGCAATTTGTTTCATTAATTCGTTGTATTCTTCTTCTATTTTTTCTCTTTGTAATCCTGATAGTGTTTTTAGTCTCATATCTAGTATTGCTTGTGCTTGTACGTCTGATAGTCCAAATCTTTCCATTAATCTCTCTTTTGGGTCATCATATGATGAACGTATTATTTCTATTACTTCGTCTATGTTATCTAGTGCTATTTTTAATCCTTCTAATATGTGTGCTCTTGCTAGGGCTTTGTCTAGTTCGAATTTTGTTCTTCTTAAGATTACTGTCTTTCTGTGGTCTATATAGCATTGTAACATTTCCTTTAGTGTTAGTATTTTTGGTTCTCCGTCTACTAGTGCAAGCATTATTGCCCCAAATGTTTCTTGCATTTGTGTGTGTTTATATAGTTGGTTTAATACTACTTGTGCGTTTGTGTCTCTTTTTAGTTCTATTACTACTCTTGTTTTTTCTTTTCTGTCTGATTCATCTCTTACTTCTGATATTCCTTCTATTTTCTTTTCTTTGGTTAGGTCTGATATTGTTTTTACTAGTTTTGCTTTGTTTACTTGGTATGGAAGTGATGTTACTATTATTCTTTGTTTGTTTCCACTCATTTCTTCTATTTCTGCTTCTGCTCTCATTGTTATTTTGCCTTTTCCTGTTGTGTATGCTTGCCTTATTCCTTCTCTTCCAAGGATTGTTGCTCCTGTTGGAAAATCTGGTCCTTTTATTACTTCCATTAGGTCTTCGTTTGTTACATTGTCTTCATCTATTAATTTTATTATTCCATCTACTACTTCCCCTAGGTTGTGTGGTGGAATGTTTGTTGCCATTCCTACGGCTATTCCTGATGATCCATTTACTAGAAGTGCTGGAATTCTTGCAGGTAATACTGTTGGTTCTTGAAGTCTGTCGTCATAGTTTGGCATAAAGTCTACAGTATTTTTTTCTATGTCTGTTAACATGTATTGTGCAATTTTTGACATTCTTGCTTCGGTGTACCTCATAGCCGCTGGGCTGTCTCCATCTACAGATCCAAAGTTTCCATGTCCATCTATTAATGGGTAACGCATTGTGAAGTCTTGGGCTAACCTTACCATTGCATCATATACTGAGCTGTCTCCGTGTGGATGGTATCTTCCTAACACTGATCCTACTGTGTTTGCACATTTACGGTATGGCTTGTCTGCTGTGATTCCATCTTCGTGCATTGCATATAGAATTCTTCTGTGTACTGGTTTTAATCCATCTCTTACGTCTGGCAAGGCACGTGATACTATTACACTCATGGCATAATCTATATATGCTACTCTCATTTCTTTTTCGATGTCTCTTTCGATTATTTTTCCGTCTCTTCTTTCTTGTCTTTCTTCCATTAGTTTTCCCTCTTTTCATTGATTTTTCTACATTTGTATTATACTAAAATAGATTGCTTTTTGCAAGGTTTTGCTTGAAAAAAATAATGAATTTTAAGGATTAAAACTTTCTAAATAAGTGTTAATTGTTGTGGTTTTTTTAGGTATTTTTTTGTAATTTTGTAGATTATATTTATAAATTTATTTTTTTTTATAATTTTTTTATTTATTAATTTTTATTTATTATTTTTATTTTATACGAAAAATTAAATGACTATTTAAACTTACTATAGTTTATTTTATTATTATTATTTTATAATTTTTTCTTATTTTAATTTTTCTGCTAATTCTAATTGTTCTTGTGTTAAATTAAAATTTTGTCCATTATTTTTTATTAAATTATGTAAATTTTCTATTGTTCTTGCTTCATTTATGGTATTTTCTAATGGAACTAGATTCTTTAGTTCATTTTCTAATTTTTCATATTCTTTTTCCATTCCACTAAAGTTGTGGTTATTAAAATATTCTTTCCAATTACTAATATATGTATTTGTTTTTTCAACTGATGTTAATTGTTCTGTAAATGTCTTTTCTATATTGCTTTCTACATTGTTTAATATAACATCTTTTCCTTGTTTAATAGTGTTTGCTACATTATAGTTAATAAGTCCTGCATTTTTTACTTTATCAATTACAGTATCTAATAATGAAGAAACTCCATCAATTAGCCCTCCTGTTTCAATAGCACTTTGCATTTGATTTACATTTTCAAAATTTCCTGTAAATATTCCTATTGCACTTTTCCCTAAATCTATAGCATCATCTATTGTTTGTTTTATTCCATCTTTTAATCCATATTGCAATAAATTGTCTTTCAAATTTATTAATTGTTCATCAATAAAATCTGGTAGTAATGCTCTTATTCCTATATCCAAACCTGTATTTATTGTTTTTCCTAATGTTGTTTCTAAAAAATTTTTTTGGTCATTTTCTTTTTCTAGATTATTGTTTAAATCTATTTCATTATTTTTTTCTAATTCTTTAACTTCCATTTTATCTTCCTCCTTGTTTTAAGCATATTTTTATAAATTATTTTTTATTTATATATTTTAATAATTTTATACTTTTTATTTTTTACTTAAATATTTTTTACTTATTTCATATGATAAATTGATTTAATTTTTTTATAAATATAATTATCAACTTATATAAAATTTTTAAATTTGATTTTTTTAATTATTTAAAATTTGTTTTTATATTGTTTTTGGGAATTTTTTAGAAATAAATTATTTTGAAATTTTGATAAATCTTTTGATTTTTTAGTTATTTTATTTATATTCTTTTATTGTCTTTGGTATTGTTATTATATGTATGTATTTCTAGTTTTTCTGTCAATATCTTATTTGTATATTTTTCTTCTCCTATTTTCCATGATTTCACTCCGTTCTGTTTATATTTTTTATTATTGATTTTAATTTATTTTTTATTTTTTTATTATTTTTATATTTTATTATTCCTATTATTTTTATTTTTTTTATAATATTTTTAATAATATTATTGCTTATTGACTTTTTATTATATTTATTTATTATTATTTTATAATTGTTAAATTTATAATTATTATTTATTATTTTAAATTTTAAATTTTTTAGATTTATTATATCTGCTTCAATTATTATTATATTATTTTCAGTTATATCTATTATTTTTTTATTTATTAGAGTTTCATTATTGGGAGATATTTCTATTAAAATATAGTCAAAGAATTCTGCTAATTTTTTAATATGAATTAAAAATTTATTTAATGATTTTAAATTATTTAAATAATTTTTATTTTTTGAATTATTTTTTTCAATATATTTTTTTAAATTATTTATTAAAAATATATTTTTATTTATTTTTGTAAATTTATATGAATTAATATTTTTTATTTTATTTTTTAAAATTATTTTTGTATTATTTGTTCTTTTTTTTACATTTTTTATTCTAATTTTTTTTATTTTTTTTTCTTTATATTTATTTTTTAAAATTATACTAATATCTTCTTTTTCTAAATCAAAATCTACAATTAATATCTTATTTTTTTCTTCACTAAGTAGTTCTGCCATATTTTCTATAATAAATGTTTTTCCTACTCTTGGTTCTCCTATAAAATTTATTACATTATTAATTTTTGTTTCTTTTTGTTCTTCTTTTTTGGTTAATTTATTTTTTAGTATTTTTATTATATTAATTATTATTTTATTTTTACTTTTTTTATTTATTAAATTATTTTTTATATTATTTAATATTTCTTTTTTATTTATAAATTTTTTTGTATTTTTTTTATTTGTTATTTTATTTTTATTTATTTTATAATTTATTATATTTTCATTTTTTATTTTATTATTTATTATTTTATTTTTTTCTATTTCTTTTTTTAAATTTTCTATTTCTTTTTTTAGGTCTTCTTCTGTTTTTATTTCTTTTTCTTTAATTATTTTTATTAATTCTAATAAATTTATTTTTTCATTATTATATATACTATTTATATTTATTTCTTTTAAATTTTTTTCTAATTCTTCTTTTTCTTTTTCTAATATATATATTATTTTAATATTTTTATTTATTTTTCTTATTTCATCTACTAATATTTTTAATTCTATTTTTCCAGGAAGATTTTGACTTATAATTATTATATCAATTTCTTTATTTTTTTCTAGGGTTTCTATTATACCTTCTTTGTATTGAATATCTTTTCCTATTATTTCTGCAAAACTTTCTTTTTTTAATAATTCATTTAGTTTTGGATTATTAATTGCTGTTATAATTTTTTTCAATATTTTTTTCTCCTTCAATTATTTCTTTTTCTAATTCTGAAGATTCAATTTTTGTTAAAATATGGTCTTCCCCTACAAACATTAAACACTCTCCTCTTTTTAAAGATTTTATTTCTATTTTTTCTTTTTCTGATAAATTTGTAAATTCACTTAATATTTTTATATTTTCTTCTTCTAATGAGAAAAATGTTTTTATACTTGAATTGTTGAGTATGCTTTTTCCGTAAATTCCTTCTTCTAAACTAAATAGGTCTGATATGTCTTGAGTAATTGCTACACTACTTCCTCCATATTTTCTAATTGTTTTAAATATTTTATAAATAAAACTTGCTACATTTTTATTAGATGTTACTCCTATTAGCCTCCAAATTTCATCAAGATATATTGCCTTTTTTTCTTCTCTGTTTTCTTTTATCTTGTCCCAAAAAATATCTGTGAATAAATACATTCCATATTTTAAATTTTCTTCTCCTAAATCGTAGATGTCTGCAATTATTAAATCGTTTTGTAATTCTATGTTTGTATATTCGTTAAAAAATTTCATTGAGCCTTCTACAAATGGTATTAATTTTGTTTTAAATTTTTTGGTTCTAACATCTTTTTCTAAAATATTATATAAATCTTTTAATATCGGCATATCTTTAGATTTTTTGAATTCTTTATTTATTATTTTATCTTCATTTATTTTATATAGGCTGTCATCATTAAAATTAATTCCTTTTTGTTTATATGTTTCTATTAGTTTTTCTTCTAATAATGCTTTTTCTTCTTCATCCATTTCTCCAAAAATTAAATTAAAAAATCCAATAAGTCTTCCTATTTTTGTTGCTAAATATCCTGTTTCTCCTTCTTCAATACTTTCTTTTCTTATTTCTAATATGTTTATATATGTTTTTGATGTTGGTCCTATTTTTATATGGGTTCCTTTTAATTTATTACATATATTATAATATTCTCTTTCTGGATCAATTATATATTGTTTTATTCCTAGTAACTTATATCTTAAAATTAATAATTTTGTATAAAAAGATTTTCCTGCTCCACTTGTTCCAAATATACATATATTTGCGTTTTTATATTTTTCGGTATTATATCTGTCTATAAATACTAATGAATTATTGTAAATATTAGTTCCTATAAATATACCATTTTCATCAAAAATTGTTGAAGATATAAATGGGTATGTTGCAAGTAAACCACTTGTTAATATATTTCTTCTGGATACTTCTTTTATTATTTCAGCATTATGCATTAATGGCATACAAGATATATATGTTTCTTCTTCTCTAAAATTCGCCCTTCTTGTTTGTATTCCTTTGCTTTGAGTTATTCCTTCTATTTTATTTAAGTAATATTCTAATTCTTTTTTGCTTTCAGAATATACCATTATATATATGTATAAATAATATAAATCTTCATTGTTAACTTGAATTTCTTTTCTTATATATTTTGCATCATTATATGTAAATGCTGCAATATCAATGTCTTGCCTATTTTGATTATTTTCTTTTAGTTCAACTCCTACATTTCCTATATGATATGTTAAATCTTTTATAATTTTATAAGAATCTTGTTTTTCATAAAACATTGATATATTCATATTTATATTTGTTTCTATTAATGTTTTTAATATTATATCTGTTTGTTCTCTATAGTAGTCTGTAACTAATAATCCTGCATAATATAAATTATCTATTTCTATGTATTTTGGATTTTCTATATTTATATATGCTGGTGCTATTTTATTTTTTTCAGTTATTTCTCCTAAATATATACTTAACTTTTTTTCTTCTTTTTGCGTTTTATTTTTTAATTGAAATTTAAAAATTTTGTTTCCTCCTTTTTTAATATATTTTTTTTATTTATTTTTTTTATTTATTTTTTTTATTTATTTTTTTTTATTTATTTTTTTTATTTAATTTTTTTTATTTAACTTTTTTATTTAATTTTTTTTATTTAACTTTTTTATTTAATTTTTTTTATTTAACTTTTTTATTTAATTTT
>CALXUX010000037.1 GCA_944391785.1 uncultured Clostridia bacterium | reverse complement strand
ATCTGCTATTGCTGATGTTTGATATGATACATTTTTTGTACTTGCCATTGTTATCATATTTTTATCTTCTTGTACTTTTGTTAATACATTTAAGTTAGCATTATTTCCAGTAAATAGTTGTCCATAGTTATTATATCCTGCGACATACATTCCACCTTTATTTGAAGCTATCATACTTGAATATCCATTTGCTTCTACATCATATATGTCTGTTACTGCAATTCCTTCTCCATCTACCATTTCTACTGGTAAACTTTGAGCAGTAGTATTTCCATTTCCTAATTGTCCATATCCATTATATCCAACTGCATATGCTTTTCCTTCTTCTGTAAGTATTAATGTATGCATTGTTCCTGCTGATATTTCTCTTATTTCACTTAAGATACCACTTCCATCTGCTGTTTTCATTTGTATTGGCAGTATTCTATTTGTTTTGTCTCCTACTCCTAATTGTCCGTTTCCATTATATCCTGTACTCCATACAGTTCCATCTGCTGCTAACATTGCTAAGTAGTTCTCTCCTGCAGTCAATTGCATTACACTTGTTACTCTTTGTACTTTTACAGGAACTTTAGAATTTACTGTACTATTATTTCCTAATTGTCCATATCCGTTATATCCCCAACCATATACTGTTCCACTTTCTGTCAAAGCATAACTTGTGCTATTATTTGCAGCTATTGCTACTACTTTTTCAGGTATTCCTTGTACTTGTACAAACTCATATGAATTTGTTGTACTATTATTTCCTAATTGTCCATAAGCATTATATCCTACTGACCATACTGTTCCATCTTCTTTTAATACAAGTGTATGATATGAACCTGCTGCTACATCTATTGCATAACCTTCATCAAAAATGTCTACTTTTGTTGGTCTAGTTACTGTTGAAGTATTTCCTAATCCTAATTGTCCATATCCATTATATCCCCATGTCCATACTTCTCCATTTGCTCTTAATGCTACAAAGTGGTTCCATCCACCAACTATTTTTGCTGGTGCTACACCTTCGTTTACATTTACTCTTACTGATGCATATACATCGTTTTCTTTATTATATACTTTAATATATGTTGTTCCTAATCCAGTTGCTGTAACTATTCCTTCTTCAGAAACTGTTGCTATGTTTTCATCTAATGAAGTAAATTCACATGTTCCTTGGGCTACTGTGTCATATAGTAGGTTAAATCCTGCTGATACAGAATATGTAATTTTTTCTCCTGTTTCTCCTACTTCATGGTAGTTTATTACACTTGGTGTCGCTGTTAATGAAAGCCTACTTATACAAACTGGTGTAACTGTATTTGCAACTGTTCCATCTCCTATTTCACCATGTCCGTTGTATCCTACTGTATATACTAAACCATTTTCATCTACTATTAATCCTGTTTGATAAGAATATTGGGTAGGATATCTATAATATCTATTTCTAGTTGCTGTCGCTACTAAGATATCTTTATCTACTTGTACTTCTGTTGCATATAGTTTATTACTTGCATTTCCTGTAAATAGCTGTCCATAGTTGTTCCAGCCCATTACATACATTCCTTGATTGTTTCCTTCTTCGTCTTTTTGTCTTGTAATATATGTTGAATCTCCTCCTGCATATATATGCTTTCCATCTGTTATGTCTTCATATACTTTTTCTCCTTCTAATGTCTTTTCTACCTTGATTTGTTTTATTACTGTTCTTGCAACTACATTAGCATTATTTGTTCCATCTCCTATTGCTCCCATACTTGCATTTCCTGTGCCCCATACTGTTCCATCTTCTCTTAACACAATAGTATGATATCTTCCTGCTGCTACTTCTTTTACTCCATATAATATACTTCCATCTGTATCTTGCATTTGGATTGGTAATGATGCCGATGTTGTGTTTCTTGTTCCAAATTGTCCATATCCATTATATCCTACATTCCATACACTTCCATTCGCATCTAACATTGATATATGATGTTCTCCTGCTAAAATTTGAATAATATTAGATACTTTTTGCATTTTTACTGGATAACTAGAATATGTTGTATTATTTACTCCTAATTGTCCATAGTAATTATATCCCCATGAATATACACTTCCATCTTCTGCTAGTGCATGACTAGTATGGGCTTCTGATGCTATTGCCGTTATATTTTCTAAATAATCCCCATTATCATTTAGCTTTACTTTATGGAATAAATTTGTATTAACCTTTAAACCATCTCCTAATTGTCCATATTCATTGTGTCCACTTGCCCATACTGTTCCATCTGCTCTTAATATCAATGTATAATAATATCCTGTTGCTACATCTATTGCATCTGTTATTTCTTCTTGTTCTCCATCTTCATTAATAGCCTTTACTTGTGTTGGTTCTGTTTTATTAACATTATCTCCTGTTCCTAGTTGTCCATGTTCATTATATCCCCATGTCCATACTGTTCTATTTGCTTTTAATGCTACAAAATGATTATATCCTCCTACAACTTTTGGTTGTACTTGTCCTTGAGGTCCATTTACATTTACTTTTACTGCTGCCCAAATATCATTTTCTTCATTATGTACTTTAATAAATGTACTTCCAATTCCTGTCGCTGTAACAATTCCTTCTTCATCTACAGTTGCAATTTCTGGATTCATTGTAGAATAAGTATATGTTCCTCCTGTTATTTCTTCTTTTATTAAGTTAAATCCCATTGTTATGCTTTGAGTAATTTTTTCTGTATTATCACCTATATTTTTATAGTTTATAACATGTGGATCTACTTCTATTTTTAAATTACTAATACACCATGGAGCTGTCAAACTTTGCACTGTATCATTTCCCATTTCTCCATTTCCGTTGTATCCTACAGTATATACTTTTCCATCTTGATCAGCTATTGCTCCTGTTTGATAAGAATATTCATTAGGATATCTATAATAACGATTTCTTGTTGCTGCTATTGTTAAAATGTCTTTATCTGTTTGTACTTCTGTTGCATATACTCTACTTGTTGCATCTTGGGTAAATAATTGTCCATAATTATTCCATCCCATTACATGCATTCCTTGGTTATTTCCTTCTTGATCTTTTTGTCTTGAAATATATGTTGCATCTCCTGCTGCATATACATGTTTTGCATCTGTTATAGTTTCATTTGTTGTTATATTTTCTCCATTTTCTCCTTCTTCTACTACTTGTTTCTTTACTTGTGTAATTACATTTTTAGTAGTTGCTGTTCCATTTCCTAATGCTCCTCCACTACCATTTCCTACTGTCCATACTGTCCCATCTTCTCTTAATACAACATTATGATATCTTCCTGCTGCTACTTCTTTTACTCCATGTAATATATTTCCATCTGTATCCTGCATTTGGATTGGTAATGATGCTGATGATGTACTATTTATTCCAAATTGTCCATATTCATTATATCCTACATTCCATACACTTCCATCTGCATCTAACATTGATATATGATGTTCTCCTGCTGAAATTTGAATAATATTAGATACTTTTTGCATCTTCACTGGATAACTATAATTTGTTCTATTATTTACACCTAATTGACCATTTACATTATATCCCCATGAATATACACTTCCATCTGTTGCTAACGCATGACCAGTATGTGCCTCTGATGTTATTGCTACTATGTTTTCTAAATTACCTATACCTTCTATTCCTTTTACTTGTACAAATATTGTTTTATCTGTATTTGTTCCATCTCCTAATTCTCCATATAAGTTATATCCACTTGTCCATACTGTTCCATCTTTTCTTAATATCATTGTATGATAATATCCTGCTGCTACATCTATTGCATCTGTTATTATTTCTTCCTTAGTTGTTCCATCTTGTAAAGTATAAATTGCTTTTACTTGTGTTGGCTTTGTCTTATCAACCTTATCACCAACACCTAATTGTCCATAATCATTTGCTCCCCATGTCCAAACTTCCCCGTTTGCTTTTAATGCTACAAAATGATTATATCCACCTACAATCTTTGGTGCAGTAATATTTTTTTCTCCATTCACATTTACCTTTACTGCTGCATATAAATTATTTCTTTCATTATATAATTTAATATATGTACTTCCCTGTGCTATTGCTGTTACAATACCAGTTGCTTTATCTACTGTTGCTACTTTTTCATCCATAGATGTAAAAGTACATTCATCACCAGGAACTGCATTTTGTATAAGATTAAATTCCATAGACATATTATATTCTATTTGTTCTGTTTCTCCAGGATTCTTAAAATTTATTACATTTTTCTCAACATTTATTTTTTTATCACTAATACACCATGGAGTTATTAAGTTTTGTACAGTTCCATTTCCTATTTCTCCATTTCCATTGTATCCTACTGTATATACCATTCCATCTTGGTCTGCTATTGCTCCCGTCTGATAAGAATATTCATTAGGATATTTATAATAACGATTTCTTGTTGCTGCTATTGTTAAAATGTCTTTATCTGTTTGCACTTCTGTTGCATATACCATATTTGTTGCATTTTGAGTAAATAGTTGTCCATAATTATTCCATCCCATTACATACATTCCTTGGTTATTTCCTTCTTCATCTTTCTGCCTTGAAATATATGTTGCATCTCCTGCTGCATATACATGTTTTGCATCTGATATTGGCTCTACTGTTTTTTCTTCTCCTTCTACTACTTGTTTCTTTACTTGAACAATAATTCTCTTACTTGTTTGTGTTCCATCTCCTAATGTACCTCCACTGGCATTTCCTACTGTCCATACCGTTCCATCTTCTCTTAATACAACATTATGATATCTTCCTGCTGCTATTTCTTTTACTCCATATAATATACTTCCATCTGTATCTTGCATTTGGATTGGTAATAATAATGGTGATGTTGTACTATTTATTCCAAATTGTCCACTTTCATTATATCCTACATTCCATACACTTCCATCTGCATCTAACATAGAAACATGGCTAGCTCCTCCTGAAATTTGAATAATATTAGATACTTTTTGCATTTTTACTGGATAACTAGAATTTGTTGTGCTATTTACTCCAAATTCTCCATGTCCATTATATCCCCATGAATATACACTTCCATCTGCTGCTAAAGCATGGCTTGTATTTGCCTCTGCTGTTACTGCTACTATATTCTCTAAATAATCCCCATTATCATTTAATCTTACTTTATGAAATAAATTTGTATTAACAGTTGAGCCATCTCCTAACTCTCCATTTGCATTATATCCACTTGCCCATACTGTTCCATCTGCTTTTAAAACTAATGTATAATTATATCCTGCTGCTACATCAACTACATTTTTCATATTAGTTTGTGTTGACTCTGTTTTATTAATATTATCACCTAAACCTAATTGTCCATCTGTATTTATTCCCCATGTCCATACTGTCCCATCTGCTTTTAATGCTACAAAATGGTTTTTTCCTCCTACAATTTTTGGTGCTGTTATATTTCCTTCTCCATTCACATTTACTTTTACTGCAGCATATAAATTATTTCTTTCATCATATAGTTTAACATATGTGCTTCCTTGTCCTACTGCTGTTACTTTTCCTGTTATCTCATCTACTGTTACTATATTTTCATCCATAGATTTAAATTTCACTGTACTATTAGGTACTGTATTCATTATTAAATTAAACTCTAATGATGTATTATATTCTATTTCTTCTTTATCTCCTGCTATTTCTAAATTTATTACATTTTTTCCAACATTAATCTTTTTCTTACTAATACACCATGGAGTTGTTAAGCCTTGTACAGTTCCATTTCCCATTTCTCCATGTCCATTATATCCTACTGTATATACCATTCCATCTTGATCTACTATTGCTCCTGTTTGATAAGAATATTCTGTAGGATATTGATAGTAACGATTTCTTGTTGCTGTTATTGTTAAAATGTCTTTATCTGTTTGTACTTCTGTTGCATATACTCTATTTGTTGCATCTTGGGTGAATAATTGTCCATAATTATTCCATCCCATTACATACATTCCTTGATTATTTCCTTCTCCATCTTTTTGTCTTGAAATATATGTTGTATCTCCCCCTGCATAAATGTGTTTTGCATCTGTTATTGGCTCTATTGTCTCTTCTTCTTTTACTACTTGTTTCTTTACTTGTGTAATTACATTTTTAGTAGTTGCTGTTCCATTTCCTAATGCTCCTCCACTACCATTTCCTACTGTCCATACTGTTCCATCTTCTTTTAATACAACATTATGATATCTTCCTGCTGCTATTTCTTTTACTCCATATAATATACTTCCATCTGTATCTTGCATTTGGATTGGTAATGATGCTGATGTTGTGTTTCTTGTTCCAAATTGTCCATATTCATTATATCCTACATTCCATACACTTCCATCTGCATCTAACATTGATATATGATGTTCTCCTGCTGAAATTTGGATAATATTAGATACTTTTTGCATTTTTACTGGATAACTAGAATGTGTTGTATTATTTACTCCTAATTGTCCGTATTTATTATATCCCCATGAATATATGCTTCCATCTGCTGCTAATGCATGAGCAGTATGTGCCTCTGATGTTATCGCTATTATATTTCCTAAATAATCCCCATTAGCATTTAATTTTACTTTATGAAATACATTTGTATTAACAGTTAAACCATCTCCTAATTGTCCATATTCATTGTGTCCACTTGCCCATACTGTTCCATCTGCTCTTAATATTAATGTATAATAATATCCCGCTGCTACATCTATTGCATCTGTAATTTCTTCTTGCTCATCATTTTCGTTGATTGCTTTTACTTTCGTTGGTTCTGTTTTATTAATATTATCACCTGTTCCTAGTTGCCCGCTTGTATTTAATCCCCATGTCCATACTGTTCCATCTGCTTTTAATGCCACAAAATGATTATATCCTCCTACAATTTTTGGTGCAGTTATATTTCCTTGCCCATTTACATTTACTCTTACTGCTGAATATAAATCATTTCTTTCATCATATAATTTTATAAATGTACTTCCCTGTCCTACTGCTATTACTTCACCTGTTTTTTCATTTACTGTTGCCACCTTTTTATCCATTGAAGTAAATTCAATTGTACCATCAGGAACTGTATTTCTTATTAAATTAAATTCTAATGATGTATCATATTCTATTTGTTTCTTTTCTCCTGCCATTTCAAAATTTATTATATCTTCTACATTTATTTTTTTCTTACTGATACACCATGGAGTTGTTAAACTTTGAACTGTTCCATTTCCCATTTCTCCATGTCCATTATATCCTACTGTATATACCATTCCATCTTGATCTACTATTGCTCCTGTTTGAAGAGAATATTCTGTAGGATATTGAAAGTAACGATTTTGTGTTAATGCTGCTGTTACAATATCCTTATCGATTTGTACTTCTGTTGCATATAGTTTATTACCTGTACCTTCAGTAAATAGCTGTCCATAACTATTCCAGCCCATTACATACATTCCTCGATTGTTTCCATCTTCATCTTTTTGTCTTGAAATATATGTTGTATCTCCTGCTGCATATATGTGTTTTGCATCTGTTATTCCTTCTTTTGTTGTTACACTTGTTCCATCTTCTCCTTCTTCTACTTTTTGTTTGCTTACTTGAACAATAACTCTCTTATTAGTTTGTGTTCCATCTCCTAATGCTCCTCCACTTGCATTTCCTGTCGCCCATACTGTTCCATCTTCCTTTAATACAACAGTATGTAGTCTTCCTGCTGATACTTCTTTTATTCCATATAATATAGTTCCATCTGCATCTTGCATTTGAATTGGTAATAATATTTTTTCAGTTACATTATTTATTCCAAATTGTCCATAATCATTGCGCCCTACACACCATACACTTCCATCTGCATCTAACATTGATACATGTGTTAAACCTGCTGATATTTGAACAATATTAGATACTTTTTGCATTTTTACTGGATAACTAGAATTTGTTGTATTATTTACACCTAACTCTCCATAGTAATTATATCCCCATGAATATACACTTCCATCTGCTGCCAGAGCATGAGCAGTATGTGCTTCTGATGTTATTGCTACTATATTTTCTAAATAATCCTCCTCATCATTTAGTTTTACTTTGTGGAATAAGTTTGTACTAATATCTGATCCATCTCCTAATTGTCCATAATCATTTTTTCCACTTGCCCATACTGTTCCATCTACTCTTAATATTAGTGTATAATAGTATCCTGCTGCTACATCTATTGCATCTGATATTTCTTCTTGTTCACCATTTTCATTCTCTGCCTTTACTTGTGTTGGCTCTGTTTTATTAATATTATCTCCTACACCTAATTGTCCATTTGTATTTAATCCCCATGTCCATACTTCACCATTTCCCTTTAATGCTACAAAGTGATTATATCCTCCTTCAATTTTTGGTTCTGTGATATTTCCTTCTCCACTTACATTTACTTTTACTGCTGAATATAAATCATTTCTTTCATTATATAACTTAATATATGTACTTCCTTGTGCTACTGCTGTTACTTCTCCTGTTGTTTTATCTACTATTGCTACATTTTCATCCATAGAAGTAAATGATACTGTACCACTAGGTAATGTATTTCTTAATAAATTGAATTCCACTGATGTATCATATTTTATTTGTTCTTTTTCTCCTACTACTTCAAAATTTATTATATTTTTTTCAACATTAATCTTTTCCTTACTAATGCACCATTGTGTCATTAAACTTTGTACAGTTCCATTTCCCATTTCTCCATGCCCATTATATCCTACTGTATATACCATACCATCTTCATCTACAATTATTCCTGTTGCACTATTTCTTGTCATAGCCATTGCTGAAACATTTTTGTCTTCTTGCACCTTGGTTGTCCAATAACTATTAACTGCACTACCATTGAATAAAGCACCATATGTATTTATTCCAACTGCATATATTCCTCCTGCTTGTGAAGATATATATGTCATATTTCCATTTGCTGAAATATGTTTTCCATCTGTTATATTAGTTGTATCATCTCCCACTTTCATTTGGTGTAATTTATATACAACATAATTTGTTCCACTAGAAGAGAAAGTAGTGTCATAAATCTTACCTAATCCTAATATATAGTATGCTGTACCAGACCTATTATTTCCATTAGTTCCTGTTGCCCAAGCTGTTCCATCTGTTTTTAATACAACTGTATGATTTGCTCCTGCTGCTACTTCTTTTGCTCCATTTTCAAGTATTTCTTGTGGTATTGTTTGGTTTGTCCTATTTCCTAATCCTAATTGTCCATAGCCATTATATCCTACTGTCCATACACTTCCATTTGCTCCTTGTAATACTAAATGATTTCCCCCTCCAGATATTTGCATTATATTTGGAACTTTTAGCGCTTTAATAGGTTTTTCACTATTTGCTGTAGTTTGACTTCCAAATTGTCCATTACTATTTAATCCCAATGACCATACTGTTCCATCAGCCTTTAAGACATGAAGAGTACTATTTTCTGCAGATATTGCTATTACATCAGTTAATTCTTCAATTTTAGCAAAAGTATTTCTATTTCCCCCTGCTACAATTCCTAACTGACCATATGAGTTATCTCCTGTGGTCCAAACTGTTCCATCTACCTTTAGTGCTGCTGTAAATGATGTTCCAGCTGCTATATCAACTATATTTGTTAAATTAGTTTTTGTAGGTTCGGTTCTATTTGTATTGTCTCCTAATCCTAGTTGTCCACTAGTATTTACTCCCCAACTCCAAACTGTTCCATCTGATTTTAAAGTTACAAAATAATTTTCTCCACTTGCTACTTTTGCAAATGCTATATTTCCCTCTTTTGTAACATCTACTTTTACTGCTCCATAAATTTCATTTGTATTATCACTGATTCTTATATATGTTGTACCTTCTCCAACAGCAGTTATTGTATTTCCATTAACTGTTGCTACTGTTTCATCTAAAGATGCAAATTCCATAGATATATTAAAATCTGAACTCATTAAGTTTAAACCTGCTGAAAATTTAACCTCTATATCTTGTGAAGTTCCTTTTTGCATAGTTATTCTTGCTGGATTTACAAGTAGTTTGTAATCACTTATATCATATCCAATATATCCATATGATGTTGCTGTTGTTGAATTTCCTAATTCACCTTCTGCACTATATCCAACTGTATATATTCTTCCTATACTATCTACATATGCTCCAGTATTTCCACTTCTTGTTATTGCAATATTTTTTATATTTTTTGTTTCTTGAACTTTTCTTGAAATATTAGTTATAGTTGTATTTTCAGTAAATAGTGTTCCATATGTATTTAATCCTACTACATACATTCCTCCTGATTTTGATGTAACATATGTTGCATTTCCATTTGCTGTTATATGATCTCCATCCATTATATCTGTATTTGCATCTCCAACTTTCATTTGATGCAATTTATATACAACATAATTTGTTCCACTAGAATAGTAAGTTGTATCAGCAACAGTACCTAATCCTAATATATTATATCCCGTGCCAGCCCTACTATTTCCATTTATTCCTGTTGCCCAGACTGTTCCATCTGTTTTTAATATGGCTGTATGATTTGCTCCTGCTGCAACTTCTTTTGCTCCACTTTCAAGCATTTTTTGTGGTGTTGTTTGATTTGTTCTATTTCCTATACCTAGTTGACCATGATAATTATATCCAACTGTCCATACTGCCCCATTTTCATCAAGTGCAACAGTATGATTTCCTCCTGCAGCTATTTGTGTAATTCCTGTAAATTGGGTTTTTGTAGCAACTGTTCTAAGAGTTGCATCACCTATACCAAGTTGTCCATATGCATTGTAACCCCATGCATATACTTCATTACTATTTGTTATAGCAAATGCGAAAGTATTACCTGCAGCTATTGCTTTTATATTATCTAAATATCCTGTTTCAGTTTTAACTTGCTCAAATGTTAAACTATCTTCTTGTGTACCATTTCCTAATTCCCCATTCGTATTATCTCCTACTGTCCATACTGTACCATCATTTTTTAAAACTACTGTAAAATATGAACCAGAAGCTATGTCCACTGCATTATCAATTTCCATGTACACTGGACTTGTTTTGTTTACAGTATCTCCACTTGCAAGTTGTCCATTTGAGTTATCTCCCCAGCCATAAACTTTACCTTCTGCTGTTAATGCAATAAAATGATTATATCCTCCTACTATTTTTGGCTCTACTGTTTCGTTTCCACTATTATTGCTCTTAACTAAAATATTGGTTGCTAATTTCTCTTCACCATTTGCCATTTTGTTTAAAACACTCAAATTATTTGCAACACCAAAATAAGTTGCTATTACCAAACATATAGCAACTAAGCTCGTGCTTATTCTTTTTGCAAGCTTTACATTTTTCTCTTGCTTAATCTTTTTAATTTTCTCTAACCTTGTCATGCCTTCCTTATCTGTTTTTTTCATTTGGGGACCTCCTTTGGTCATCTCTTTTAGTTAATAATATAATAATATTTTAACTGAGCTTTGTAATTAAAATCAATAAGCTATAATTCAATATCACTTTTATATTAATTTAATATATATTACGGAAAATGAACTTTTATATTCTTTTTTGTCTTTTTTTAAATTTTATTTACATTTTTGTAACAATTTGTAATTTTTGTATATTTTTTTAATTTTTAACATATATTTCTATTTTTTGCTTTTTTCTCTAACTATTGAAAAATAAGCAAAAAAGAAAACTCTATTTTTTATTAGAGCTTTCTTTTTTATTTAAAAATTCTTTAAATCCTTTATTTGCGTAGGTTTCTTGCTTATTTTTCTGTACTTTATTTTTTATTAAGGTCTTAATGCTGTAATTGGTAATACATATATTCCATCAGTTCTTTTTACTATAGCATTATATAACCCACAAATTACACACATAAATTTTGGTTTTATTTCAGCTAAATCATAAAATCTTTTTAAATTTGCTACTGCTTCTTCTTCTTTATTAGCACCTAATTTTATTTCTATAGCACCATATTCTCCATCTGCAATTTCTATTATACTGTCAACTTCTATTCCTGTATCATTTTCTCTATAATCATATACTTTAGCACCTATGCTTTCTGCATAAATTTTTAAGTCTCTTTCACATAATGCTTCAAAATACAATCCAAATGTTTCTAAGTCATTTATTAGCTTTTCAGGTGTTATATTTAAAATTGCACATCCCAGTGATGGGTCTACAAAGTGTCTTTTTGGACTTTTTCCAACATTATATCTTGAACGTATTTTATACATAAAGGATTTTTGATTTTCAATAAGATGTAATCTATTTAGTACATTTAAATAGTCAGTAACTGTATTTCTACTTATAGACATGTCTTCTTCTGTAACATTATCAAAAATATCTTTTATTAAAACATTGTTATTAGATATAGTACTTTCATTTCTTGCAAGTGATCTTAATAACATTTCCATTTTTACTTTGTCTCTTTTCTCACCATCAATACTTACAATGTCTTTATCTAAAACTGCTTGGATATAACTTCTAGTTTTTTTCATTGCTCCTTCTATACTAATATCAATAGATTCTGGCCACCCACCTCTAACAATTAATTCTGCTAATCTTTTTAGTTCTACTTTATTAAGTAATTCATTTTTTACTTTACCTTCAAATAAATCTTTTAATGACACATCACCACTAGAATCCCCTGATTCGTATAAAGACATAGTATACATTTTCATTTTACAAATTCTACCTGCTCCTGAATGATGTATTTTATCACTTACTGGAACACTTGAACCTGTTAAAATATATTTACCTTTTTCGTTATCTTGGTCACATTTAAATCTTACTGCATCCCATATTGCAGGTACTTCTTGCCATTCGTCAATAAGCTCTGGTTTTTCTTTGTCTAATACTAAATTTACATCCATTTCTGCTAAATGTTTTTCTCTAAAATTATCAGCTGTATTATTTAAATATGTTACACTATTAGAATGGTTCAATGCTGTCCAGGTTTTGCCACACCATTTTGGTCCTTCAATACTAATTGCACCAAAAAACTCCAAATTTTCTTCTATTGTTTTATCTATTAATCTTGGCATATATCCTTTTTTAGTTAATTTCATGAAATCTCCTCCTATCATACAATAAGATAATAATTTTCGTTTAGTTTAACACATTATAAAAATACTATTCACTTATTATATATCTATCTTTTTTTATAATATCATATTTTTTTATTATTTTCAATATTCATTGTGCACTTTTTGAGTATTTTGTTGTGCATTTTTTTAGTATTTTATTGTGCACTTTTTGAGTGTTTTGTTGTGCACTTTTTGAGCATTTCGTTGTACTTTTTTTGATTTTTTCAAAAAATAGGCAAAAAAGAAAACTCTATTTTTTGCTAGAGTTTCTTTTTATTTTAAAAATCTTTTAACTTTTATTTGTATAGGTTTCTAATTTTAATCTTCTATTTTTGAGAATTTTTTATATTTTGTTTTAACACTATTTTCATTTGCATTATTCATCTACTAATACACTATTTTCTCTTACTATTTTACCATCTGAAATTCGTATTTCTAAAGAGTTATCTGGTGATGAAATATAGTAATAATATTCACCTTTTCTAAGTATTTTTATCACTTCTAGATTATCTTCTGTTAAGTTTTCTTCTCCCATTTCATTAAATCTGTTAAGTGCTTCTTTTATAGCTTTTTCTTCTGTTATTTCTTTTTCTATGGAAAAGATAGATGCGATTTTCCCTCCAAATGTTTTTTGGGTTGCATCTAATGTTGATATAATAATTAATGCTATTAATATAACAACTATTACTGAAATAGTTGAAATTATAATTTTCCTTTTTGATTTTACTTTTTTTATTTTTTTAATTTTATCTAGTTTGATATCTTTTTTTGTTTCCTTATTTTCCATTTTCTTTCGTTCCTTCCCTTTTTATTTCATTTTTTGTATTTTACCACATATTTTTTGCTAAATCAATAATATTATTTTTGTTATTGTTTACATAAATTGACTTTTCGCTAGAAATTTGGTACAATATTACTGTATTTTGTTATACTTTTAATAAATTATTTTTTGGAGGTTTTATGAAATTTTCTATTAATCAATTGGACTTGCATCATTACGAAATTTTTAAGCTATGCCCAATGCAAGGAAAATTATTTGGAAAATCACATGAAAAAAAGTATATGGGCTATGCCACTATTAGCTTAGATGGCGTAAATGTTGATGTATACTGTGAAAAAAAACAGATGAAAAATTATTCTGAAATTATCGGAGAACAAACTTATAATTATTATTCAAATCAAATTTCAAAAATTTAGTATAATATAATTTGTTTTCTTTAATTATATTGTTGCAATTTAAAATTTAGGCACGACTAATAAAACTAAAATATTAATTTTTTTTTAGCTTTCTGGTCTGTGTCTTTTATTAATTTACTTTACTATTGTTTAATAAACCTAAAAAATATCTATTTTAGGTCATAATTAATAAACCTAAAAAATATCTATTTTAGATCATAATTAATAAATCTAAAAAATATCTATTTTAGATCATAATTAATAAATCTAAAAAATATCTATTCTAGATTATAATTAATAAATCTAAAAATATCTATTTTAGATCATAATTAATAAATCTAAAAAATATCATTTTTTTTAGATAAGACTATATACTGCTTTTTATATCTTTTTTATTTTAATAATTTTAATTTTTTTATTTGTTATAATTCCTTTCACATATATTATATATTTTCTAATGATAAAACTAGTTTGGGGCTAGTTTTATCATTAGATAGATAATCTTATCCCAAACTTAAGATTATCTATTACTATACTAAAAAGTGTATTTGGGGGCTACTCTTTTTTGTATAGTATTACATCTTTCTATCCCAAATTTAGATTGATGTAATTTTGCTTTAAAATCGATTTTAAGCTTTTTTCTTTTTTAACGTTAAATTTTATGTTTTTTTGTTTTTAGTACTTTATTTTGCATTTAAATGCTTATATTTTAGTTTTATAGTTATTATTTTCTCTTAAGTTCTAACTACAAATTTTTTATCTTGATAATCTACTGTAAATTTCTTATTTTTATCATGTATTGTAATATTTACTGTTTTATTATCAAGTTTTTTACTAATTGCTTTAGATAATACAACTTTGTATTCATCTTCTTTATATTTATCATAGTATTTATTTAAATCTATGTTTCTATTATTATTAGTAACTTTTTCTTTTCCTATTAGAACTTTTTCTTTTCCTTCTTCTATATAGACTTTTACATTTTTTCTATCTTTTACAAATAGAATTATTAATAATATTATTCCAGCTAGTGTAGCTAATCCTGCTATTCCAGTTAGCATTCCTCTTATAAATCCTTCATTAAATGAATTTTCAGAATTATTTGATGGTGGGGTATTATCATCAATATTTCCTATTATTGGAGGAATATTTTCATTATTATTTTGATTATCTTCTTCATTTGTATCATTTACATTTTCTTCGTTTTCATTATTACTAATATTTGTATCACTATTATTTGTAATATTTTCTAATTTGTCGTTATTGTTGTTATTGTTGCTGTTATTATTGCCGTTATTGTTGTTATTATTATTGTTATTATTATTATTATTGTTGTTATTGTTATTATTGTTATTGTTGTTATTGTTGTTATTGTTATTGTTGTTGTTATTGTTGTTATTGTTGTTATCTCCATCGTCTGGGGTAACTGGTGGAGGTGTAACTTCTTCTTCAGCTTCTACATAAACCATATATTGAGCTGTAAATCCTTCATAGTTTATTGTTAATATTTGTATTCCTTCTTTATCTGGATTAAATCCTGATACCATATCTTTTGTTATTTTTACTTCATATACTCCACTTTCTTTTACTACATTTAGAATACCACCTGTTACATCTAGGCTTTCACCTTTATTGTATTCTACTTTATTTGGATATTCTTTTATTGTAATTCCATAAATTGGGTCTACTACTGTTACTGTATAATTGTATTTTTTACCATTATAAGTAATTGTAACTGTTTGTTTTCCTTCTTTATTTGGATTAAATCCTGATGTCATATCTTTTGTTATATCAAATGAATTTCTTTCATTTCCACTTGCCATAATTTCTGTGATTTTTCCACCTGTTAGGTCTAATTCTTCTCCTATGATATAAGATGTTTTACTTGGGGCAGTAAATCTATATCCTACAACATAGTCTTCACCTACATTTACAACAAATGAACCTGTGAATTTTTCATTATTTTCATCTGTATATGTTACTATTATAACTTGTTGTCCTGGATTTCTTGGATTATATCCTGAAACCATATCTTTGCTTAAATTAATTGTTTCTTTAGAACCATCATCTTTAATAATAACTACCTTTCCTCCTGTTATATCTAGGCTTTCGCCATATTTATATTCTGTTTTATTAGGTGCTATTACTTCTATTGAATCTGTTCCATTTATTACAGCAACTTCAAATGTTTTTCTAAAACTTTCTCCATCGTTTGTATAAGTTACAGTAATTATTTTAGTACCTGGGGTTGTACTTTCAAATCCTGAGACCATACTAGATGTTAAAGCTATAGTTTTTCCATTTGCTCCACTTGCCATTATTTCTGTAATACTTCCACCTGTTAAACTTAAAGTCTCTCCTATTCTGTATGTATTTTTTGTAGGTGGTGTTAGTTTAATATCTTTTACATAGTCACTTACTGTAACATTAAATGTATCTTTAAAACCTTTGTATTCTACTGTTACTGTTTGACTACCTAATTTTTCTGGATTATATCCATTTATCATTCCAGTATTTACTGGTATTTCTTCTGTTCTTCCGCTTTCATAAGCTACTTCTAATTTAACATTTGTTAAGTCTAGATTTTCTCCATATTTGTATTGTGTTTTTATTCCTTCTTTATCTAATGTAATTGATTTTATTTTGTCATTTACTTTTACTCCAAAATCTTTTGTGTGTTCTTTTCCTTCTGCATCTGTATATTTTATTGTTACAGTTTGAGAACCTACCTTAGTTTTATCATATCCTGTTATCATATCACTTGTAACTGGTATTACTTTTGACTTGTTTGGGGTACTTGCCATTGTAATTGTTACTTTTGCATCTGATAATCTTAAGTTTTCTCCAAACTCATATTCTATTTTACTTGGTGGTGTTATTACAACTCCCGCAATATAATCTGAAACTGTTATTTCAAATTCTACTTTTTGTCCACCATATTCTACTGTTACTGTTTGTGGTCCTAGCTGTGTTTTATTGTATCCTGTTATCATATCTGGGGTGATTGTGATAACTTCTGTTCCTCCACTTGCTTTTTCTACTGTAATTTCTCCTCCTGCTACTAGGTCCTCGTTGTATTTGTAATCTTTTTTAGGTTCTTTTGTTATTTCTATACTGTTTACTTTATCTGCTACTGTTATTGTGTATTGTAATTGTTTTTCTTCGTATGTTACTGTTAATGTTTTTTGTCCAAGTGTGTTTGTATCAAATCCTGATACCATTTGTGTAGTTAGATCAACTACTACTTCTTCTCCATTTAGCTTAATTGCTTTGAATTTTCCTCCTGTTACATCTAATGTATCTCCTATTACATATGATGTTTTTGGTTTTGTAATCCATTCTAAGCTATTTACTGGGTTTGCAACATTTACTTTAAATGTTCCTACTACTTTATTATTATAAGTAATTGTTACTGTTTGATTTCCTTCTTTATTTTTGTCATATCCAGAAATCATTTCTTCTGTTACTGGTATTTTTTTGTCTCCACCTGGTCTATGTAATATTACATTTAGTCCAGATAAATCTAAATCATCACCTATTACATAATCTGTTTTTGGAGTTCCTTCCAATTCCATTCCTGTTATTGGGTTTGTAACATTTATTTCAAATGTGTATTCTTTTTCTACTCCATTTTCTTCATATGTAATTGTAACTTCTTTTTGTCCTTCTTCTGTTGTGTCAAATCCTGATACCATATCATCTGTTACTGGTATTTCTACTTTTGTTCCATCTTCTCTTTCTATTTCTAGAACTAGGTCATCTTGGAACTCGTCTCCTATACAATAGTCTTTCTTTGGTTCTTCTTTTGGTCTTATTTCTTTTATTTCATTTGTTATTGTTATTTCATATGTTGTTTCAAATCCTTGGTATGTTACTTTTTGTTCTTTGCTCGCTGTTGTTTGTCCTTTTTCAAATGTAATATCTGTTGTGTCAAATGGTGTTCCATCTGTGTCTGTTATCATGTCTTTTGTGATGTTAACAGTTTGTGTTGCACCTGACCTATAATGTACTGTTATGCTTCCTCCTGGTGTTCCTATGGCTTCTCCATATTTATATTCTGCTTTTGGTGTTTCGTTTATTTCTATTCCTGTTATAATATCACTTACATTTACTTCAAATTGTTTTGTATGTTCTGTTCCTTCTGTATCTTCATAAGTAATTGTTACTGTTTGTGGTCCTAATTGGTTTTTATTGTATCCAGAAATCATTTCTTTTGTTACTTGAACTTCTTGTGGCTCATCTTGCTTACTTGCCATTGTTATTGTTATTTTTGCATCTGTCAAGTCTAAGTCTTTACCTATTTCATAATCTGTTTTACTTGGTGGTGTTATTTCTACATTTGAAATATAGTCAGAAACTGTTATTTCAAATTCTACTTTTTGTCCACCATATTCTACTGTTACTGTTTGTGGTCCTAGCTGAGTTTTATCGTATCCTGTTATCATATCTGGGGTGATTGTGATAACTTCTGTTCCTCCACTTGCTTTTTCTACTGTAATTTCTCCTCCTGCTACTAGGTCCTCATTGTATTTGTAATCTTTTTTAGGTTCTTTTGTTATTTCTATACTGTTTACTTTATCTGCTACTGTTATTGTGTATTGTAATTGTTTTCCTTCGTATGTTACTTTTAATGTTTTTTGTCCAACTGTGTTTGTATCAAATCCTGATACCATTTCTTCTGTTAATGTTATTGTTTCTTCTTCTCCGTTTAGCTTAATTGCTTTGAATTTTCCTCCTGTTACATCTAATGTATCTCCTATTACATATGATGTTTTTGGTGTTGTAACCCATTCTAGTCTATCTACTGGATTTGCTACATTTACCTCGAACCTTCCTACTTCTTGGCTATTATATGTTACTATTACTGTTTGTGGTCCTTCTTGATTTTTATTATATCCAGAAATCATTTCTTCTGTTACTGGTATTTTTTCATCTCCACCTGGTCTATGTAATACTACATTTAATCCAGATAAATCTAAATCATCACCTATTACATAATCTGTTTTTGGAGTTCCTTCTAATTCCATTCCTGTTATTGGGTTTGTAACATTTATTTCAAATGTGTATTCTTTTTCTACTCCATTTTCTTCATATGTAATTGTAACTTCTTTTGGTCCTTCTGTTGTTGTGTCAAATCCTGATACCATTTCATCTGTTACTGGTATCTCTACTATTGTTCCATCTCCTCTTTCTATTTCTATTACTAAGTCATCTTGGAACTCTTCTCCTATTACATAATCTTTTTTTGGTTCTTCTTTTGGTCTTATTTCTCTTAGGTCATTTTTTATTGTTATTTCATATGTTGTTTCAAATCCTTGGTATGTTACTTTTTGTTCTTTGCTTGCTGTTGTTTGTCCTTCTTCAAATGTAATATCTGTTGTATCAAATGGTGTTCCATCTGTGTCTGTTATCATGTCTTTTGTGATGTTAACAGTTTGTGTTGCACCTGACCTATAATGTACTGTTATGCTTCCTCCTGGTGTTCCTATGGCTTCTCCATAAGTATATTCTGTTTTTGGAGATTCATTTATTGTAATTTCTGTAATGTAGTCTTCTACTGTTACTGTAAATGTATCTGTAAATCCTTCGTATTCTACTGTAAGTTCTTGTGGACCTGTTTGTGAAGGATCAAATTTTGTTGTAATCATATCTTCTTCTAAGTCTACTGTTTCTCCTATTTCGCCACTGGCCATTATTTTTGTTACTAGTCCGCCTCTTAAGTCTAAAGGCTCACCTTTTATATAATCTTTTTTAGTTGGCGCTGTAACTTTAATTCCTGTTACATAGTCATTTACATTTACAACTATTTTTTCAGTTAGCTCATGTCCTTCATATGTAACTGTTAATTGTTGCTCTCCTAGTTGGCTTGGATTATATGTAGAAATCATACTTTCATCTACTGGAATAGTTGTTTTTCCACTTCCTTTTGTTACTTCTATTGTTGCTCCAGTAAGATTAATTTCTTCTCCATATTTATAATCTTTTTTATTAGGCTGTGTTAATAATTTTACTTCTGTTATTGTATCTGTAATACTTACATTATATGTAGTTGTTTTAGTTATTCCATTTTCAGTATATTTTACTGTTAATGGTAAGTTTGAATTTTCTTGTTTACTATCAAATCCTGTAACTTCTACTCTACTATCATCTAAGCTAATAACTTCTGGTGTTCCTGTTGCTCTTGTAACTAGGATTTCTCCATTTTCTAAGCTTAATTGCTCATTTACATTGTACTCTGTTTTTGGATTAGTATGTATAGAGACTCCTTTAATATCATTTATTATCTCTATTGGATAGTCTATTTCTTTTGTTACTTCATCTTCTGAATAGCTTATTTTTAGTGTTTTGCTTACTTTGTTTGTACTATCATAACTTGCAGGGCTCATATTTACTGGTGACCCATCACTTTCTTTAATTGTAGCGTTACTTATATCTACAGTTTTTGGGCTAGCACTTGCGTATATAACTCTTATGCTTCCTCCTGCTAAATTTAAGCTTTCTCCGTGGTTATATGTTGTTTTTGTTGGAGCTGTTATTTCTATATTTGTTATATAGTCTGCTACTGTTACTGTAAATTTATCTGTGAATCCATCTAATTCTACTGTTATATCTTGCTTTCCAACTTTGCTGGAATTAAATTCTGTTTGTAACATTTCTTCTTCTAAATCTACAGTTTCTCCAATCTCTCCACTTGCCATTATTTTTGTTACTAATCCACCTGCTAATTCTAAGTTTTCTCCATTTTTATAGTTTAATTTTGTTGGTGGTGTAACTTTTATTCCTGTTACATAATCATTTACATTAACAACTATTTTTTCTGTTGCTGTTTTTCCTCCATATGTAACTGTTAATTGTTGCTCTCCTAGTTGGCTTGGATTATATGTAGAAATCATACTTTCTTCTACTGGAATAGTTGTTTTTCCACTTCCTTTTGTTACTTCTATTGTTGCTCCAGTAAGATTTATGCTTTCTCCATATTTATATTCTGTTTTATTAGGACCAGTTAATAGTTTTATGTCTGTTATTTGGTCTGATATACTTACATTGTATGTAGTTGTTTTTTCAATTCCATTTTCGGTAAATTTTACTGTTAATGGTAAGTTTGGATTTTCTGTGCTACTACTAAATCCTGTTACTTGTACTCTGCTATCTGATAGGCTTATAACTTCTGTTCCGACAGCTCTAGTAACTAAGATTTCTCCATTTTCTAGGCTTAATTGTTCATTTACATTATAAGATGTTTTTGGATTGGTTTCAATAGATATCCCTTTTACATCATTTATTATCTCTATTGGATAATCTATTTCTTTTGTTACTTCATCTTCAGTGTAGCTTATTTTTAATGTTTTGCTTACTTTATTTGTACTATTATAACTTGCAGGGCTCATATTTACAGGAGAGCCATCACTCTCTGTGATTTCAGCTTCACTTATATTTACATTTTGTGTACTTCCATCTGCATATGTAACTTTTATACTTCCTCCTGCTAGATTTAAGCTTTCTCCGTGATTATATGTTGTTTTTGTTGGAGGGGTAATTTCTATATTTTCTACTTGATTTATAACTTCTACATCATAGTTTTTCTTAAATGTTTCTTTTATGCTACTTCCATCAGATAATTCATAACTTGCTTCATATGTTACTGTAAGGTGCTGAGTTCCTATTTCTGTTTTATCATATCCTGTTACCATATCTTCTGTAAGGTTTACATTTGTAATATCTCCACTTGCCCAAGTTACTTTTAGTCTTCCTCCTGCTACACTTAAATCTTCGTTATAATTAAATATTCCTTTTGTTGGCTCAATTAATTCTACATCTTTTATGTAATTATATACTTCTACATCTATTGTGTCTGTTGCTTGTATTCCATTTACTGTTACTGTTAGATGTTGTTTTTCTCCTGTAGTTGTAGAACTAAAGTCTGAAAGTTCAACTATTCCATCTGGCAAGTCTATATTTGTGCTTGCCCCACTTCCTAAAGTAATTTTTACTACTGCTCCTGATAAATCTAAGCTTTCACCATATTTATATACTTTTTTATTTGATTGGCTTATTAAATCTACTCCTTCTATAGTATCATTTACTACTACAGATTGTGTTGCTGTTTTACCTTGATATGTAAATGTAATTTTTTGTGTACCACTAGTTGTTAAGCCTTCCATAGTTGATGTAGGTGTAAAGTTATCTGAATTAACATCTGCTTGTGTTTCATCTATAGAAACTCCAGAACTATTGTATGCTAACTTTTCAGTTGCTCCACTCTTTTTAGTTGCTGTTAATTCTAAACCAGTAAAGTCGAAATCTTCTCCATGTGTATATTCCAAATCATTCATTGGCTTTGTAACTGCCAGAGAAATTATTGGGTCATTTACCGTTATATTATATGTACATGTTTTTCCTTTATACAGTAATGTAACAGTATTGTTATTTACATCTGCAGGTGAGCCAGATAAAATTGATACATCTAGGTCTGTCATATCAATTTCTTCTGTGGACTTATCTGTATATGTAACTGTTATTTTTCCACCTGTTAAATCAATTGTTTCTCCGTGGTCATAAGTTGTATCACTTGGTTCTTGTGATACTGCAATTGTTTCAATTTCTTTTTCAGCAGCTGCAAAACCTTTTCCGCCTAATTCTAAGTCCTTACTAATTCTTATATCTTCTTGGTTTGTATAGTTTACTTTTAATCCTGTTGGTAATCCTACTCCTTGAGGTACTAATTGGAATAAATCTAATGAAAGATTATCCTCTGTTATAGAATCATCCATTATTTTAAAGTATAGTTTTATTACTGGATAATATACTGGGTATCCTGCTCCATTCTCATCTATTGCTGGATCTCCTGTTTCTCCTGGTATATATCCATTTTCTGCTATATCTGTTCCTCCTGCTGGTTCTGTCGCAAGAAAGTGGAATGTATTAGTTGATGCTGTATAGGTTCTTAATTGTAAAGTTCCTATATAATAGTCACTTATTTGTGTAATCATAGCTATACTTGTATTTGCTGCTCCCGTGTTTCTATTACAAGGTGTTATTTTTGATGGATCTACTTTAATTTGTAAGTCAAATCCATTAATAATTGCTTCTGATACAAGAGCAATTTCCACTGTAAGCATTCTATTTGTTCCTTTTTGTGTTATACCTAAGTTGTTTATTATTAAAGGATTTTCTTCTAGAATGCCTGTTGCAGCATAAACACTACTATTAAATATAGATATATATGGGCATATTATATTTAATAGTAATATTATTACAGTTAAAAGTGCAATTTGCTTTTTCATCTTTTTCTCCCCTCGAATAATATTTAGATTTTATAGCATAATCTATAAACCTTATTCTTTTACATATTCTTCAATACTTATTGTGTTATATAGGTTTGATGTTGTACTTACCATATCATCTAACCCTATAAATCCTTTTTGTCCATAGTCATATTTTTCGTCATAGTTTTCATCTCCAAGTGTTGCTCCTGTAAAATTCACTAAAACTACTGTATCATCCAAGTCTACAATTCCAGAGCGATCTGCATCTCCTTCTATTAGGATTCTTTCTTCTAAATCAATTACTTCACCTTCAGCTATTTTTATTGTTTTTATAATTTGTGCAAGAAATCCTTTTCTTTCGATAATACAGTCATATGTTCCTGGTGGTATATAAAGTGAATAATTTCCTTCATCGCCTGATTTTGTTCTTACTACTTTTTCATAAGTATCTAATTCATCTAAGCTTGTATCACCTGCTATAATTCCATCCCAGTTAAATTCTCCTGCTTTATATAGGGTAATATCTGCTATATATTTTGTAGTTACACCATACGAACCTTCCATACTTTCTCTTAACCCATTTCCAAGTTGTATTTTTCCTGTTATTGTTCCAACTGCTATTTTTACTGTTATAGTGTAAGTATTTTGCTTTTTGCCATCTTCTGAAGTTACTACTATTTGTATTACTGTATCTTCTCCTATTGGATTTAAAGTTACTTCAAATGGTGCTCCGCTTTCTATTGGCTCATCATTATATGTAATTTGTGCATTTTCATCTTCTTTTGTTGGTGTAATTGTTATCTTATCTTTTATTTCTGTAATGCTTACTTCATAATCAAATGTTTCTTTATTAAAGTTATCAATTGTAAATGAGTCACTTTCTATATTACTTAGGTAAGCATTATCTGATGCTAAATCTAGTGTAAATATAAATAGTTTTTGATTTTCATAAGAATCTGATCCATTTGCATTTACTTTAATTCCAGTTTTTGGTGATGTACTTGCTTCTTTTAAATGTAAGCTTTGTTCTGTAAAATCACTTGTAGTGCTGTCTCCTACATTAAAGCTTAATGTTGCAAGTTTTACTTCTCCATTTATTGAGACATAATCTCCTATATCGTCATCTTCTACTAAATATTCATTAGTACCTGTTCTGTCATCTGAGCCTACCATTGAGAGTATTCCTCTATATTCATTGTCTGCCATTTCCATTGCAAAATAGTCTAAATATCCTCCAAATCCATTTACAAATTCAAAACAGCTTGGAATTGTGAGTTCTTCATTTACATCTATTATTTCATTTGTATTTATATTAGAAGGCTTTACAATATTTTCATCATATTCTAATCTTAAATCCATTCCTTTAAAATTTAGATTTTGTATCCAAATTTCTACAATGAGTTGATTTCCATTGTCTGTTTCCTTTAACTCTGTTGCTCTATATTCTACTTTTTGATTGTCTTCTGGTTCTAAGGTGGCAGCTTTTGAATTATTTACATTTATAAAAAAGGTACTTACAATAAAAACTATTATGCTTATTAGAATTATAAAGATTTTCTTTAATTTCATATAATAGTTAGAATTTGTATTTTTATTACTTTTGTTTTGTAATCTTTTTTTATTTTCATAGAAATACAAATATAAGTTGTTCAAAATCTCGCCTCCCTCAGATTTAAATGATTTATCTTATTTTATGTTAAAAATTGAAAGCTCATTTTTTATTGTGGTATATGGTTTTATTTTTCTAATCATATACCTGCATCAATTTAATGCTTTAATATTATATTATTTGTAAATTTGGGTCAATATGTTTATTTTGTTGTAGAATATTGTTGAATTTACGGGTTTTTACAAAAGAAAATATATATTACTTTTTGTTTACATTTATGTTACAAGAACTTGTTTTGTACTATATTTTTAGTTTTAAAATATAGGGATTAGCAGAGTTTAGATTGATTTTAGATTTTAAGATTTTAAAACTAATTTAAGATGCAATTTTAATATTGTGTATATTTTGTGTTTAAACCATATACAAAGTTAATATGTTGTTTTTATTAAGTTTAAATTTGACATATAAAAAAAGGGTGTCCCTTTTTGGCATAAAAAAAGCCATACAATCTTTTTAAGTTTGCATGGCTTTTACATTTTGTTTACTGCAATTTAAGTTTTAAATATTTTTTAATATTTTTTCTTGTAGTTTATTAATAATCCAACTGTTATGACTAATATTATTTCTACTATTCCTATTACAACTATTTTTTCTGTTTTGTTTTCTCCTGTTGCTATTGTTAGTATCATTTCTGATTTGCTACTGTTGTCTTCTTTGTTTATGTCTTCATATCCTGCTGGGTTTGTTTCGTTTCCTATTATTACTGTGTTATTTTTTTGGCCAAAGTTATTTTCTCCATTTTTCCATCTTAATGTTATTTTTATTTCTTTGTATTCTCCTGGGTTTATTGTTTCGTCTTTTATTGCGTCTGTTATTAACATTCCATTTGTTTCTTCCCAGTATGTGCTGTTGTCTTCTTGGTTGTATTCATATCCTTCTGGTAAGAGTTCTATTATTCTTCCTGCTGTTCCTTCTATTTCTCCTGTGTTTGTTA
>CALXUX010000036.1 GCA_944391785.1 uncultured Clostridia bacterium | reverse complement strand
TCTTTTTTTGGTTAGAAAACTTTTAAAACTTTTTTCTACTTTTTCAGTACTTTTCTTCTTTGAAGAATCGTACCGCTTCGGTTTATTCTCTAAAGGATTTTATTGTTTACTTTTCAATGTACTTTTTAGTCCTCATTTGCGTGGACAATTTGTATTATACTATGCTTTTTTTTGTTTGTCAACACTTTTTTTCTTTTTTTTTATTTTTTTATTTTGGTAATTTTTTCTTTGTTATTTTATGTTCAGTTTTTTCTTAGAAACACCTAGGTTTTGTGAATTTTGATTTTTTTGTTTTTTGTTTATTTTTCTTTTTACTTTTATTGCTTTTTGCATCTTTTGGTTAGTTTTTTTATAAATTATTTGTTTCAATCTTCAATTTATAATTAATGTGTAGACAAACGAATAAGATTTTTTAAGAACTGAGATTGATTTTTCTGTGATTTTAGTTTTTAATTTAATATCTAAGAGAAGATTAAAAGATGGTGTCCTAAAATTGCCATTTTGCTCCGTCCCTTTTGGCACTTTTTGGCAACCTTTTGGCAATTTTAAAACACCATCTTTCTTAAGTTTTATTTAATGCATAAATTTTAACTGTTTTTTCTTTGTGTAAAATTTATTGCTTATTTGCATTTTTATTTATTCTTCATTAATTACTTTTATAAATATTCTATTAATTAATTGTGTAGTTTCATCATAGCTCATTGTTACACTAAATTTTTCGTTTTTATTTTCTTCAATTGTTTCTGTTATACTTGCTATGGCATCTTCATTTTGGCTGTTTCTTTCTATTTCCATTGTAATTTGTGATAATTTTCTATCTTCTTCTTTTTCTTCTTGTGTCTCTTCTATTGTTACATCTTTTATATTACTTTTTGCAACTTCTAGCAAATCTTTTATATTTTCTGATGTTAAGTTTTCTCCTATAAAAAATGACAAATTTGAATTAAATCTATTTCTTTCTATTTCTGATACTTCTACCGGTGCTTCTTGCAATATGTTTTGTTTTATGAAACCTAAATTTTTTAATATAGAATTTATGTCTTCGGTTGTTATTCTTTCATAAATTGTTTTAATTTGATTGTTTATATTTTCTTGTAAGGTGTTTTTTATAATTTGTGCTTGCTCTTTTTCTAGTTCATCTATTCTTATATTGTTTTGGTTGTCTAACAATATTTGGTTTTCAAATTGGTCAACTAGATTTATATTTTCTGTTATGTTTATTTTTGCTATATTTTGTATTTTATCATAAGTAATTATAGCATTTCTTGTTATTCTTTTTTCATTTTGCATTTGATTTAATTCTAATTGAATTTCTTGGGTTTTTACTCCATTTTCTAGTGTTTCATACATTAAAATTAGTTCTTGACTTGTATTTGCTGTTTTGTTTTTGATTTCATATATACTTTGTTTTACATTGTTTCCAGATGTTGCTGCTATTTCTAATCTCATATTACTTTCTGCTTGGTTTATTGAGATTGTGGCTTCATATTCGTTTGTTTGTATGATTGTTTGTACTAATTGTCCTTCTGATTCTAGGACTTCTACTTTTACTTCTTCATTTCCTATATTTTTGCTTTTTATTTCATCTATTAAATTTTTTATAGTTTGTATAAAACTTTCTCTTGTAAGATCTTTGTTTTCTATTTTATTTATTCCATAATTGTTTAATTTTGTGAATATATTGTCAATTTTACTTAGTATTATTTCATCTGTTGATAGTTTTTCTAATAATTCTATTATTATATCATTATATTTTTCTTTTGTTAATGTAATATAGTATCCATTTGTTGTAATTTGTGTGTTGTTTTCTCCAGTTATTACTTTAGTTTCTTTTCCATATGATTGCTTTTCTGTGTTTTGTTCTATTATTCCTAAATATGTTTGACTTAATATATCTAATTCTTCTCCGTGTGAATTCTAATATATTTTCTATTTCTATTGGTTTTGTGTATTGTATTGCTTGGTTTAGACTTTCTTGTGGTATTTCTATATTTTCTGCAATTTTTTGGGTGTTTTCTTCTTGGAATGATACGAATTGCAAGATATTGTCTAATCTAATTCCTTTTAAATTGTTTTCTTCTATATATTCAAATCTTGCAAGTTTTTCACTGTTTGTTTGATTATTGTAATTTAGTGTTATGTCTCTATATTGATAATTTGATTGTTTATCCACATTTCCTGCTATAGTAATTTCTGCATTGTTTATGCTGTTGTTTTTATTTTCTGCACTTGTGCTTACATCACTTGTATATTCTATGTTTGCTGATATTTCAGATGTGTATTTATTTTCGTTTAATGCTTTATTTATTTCTGTTGGATTGTTGTTTATTATTTCTACCATTTTTGTTATATTTTGTGCGATGTATTTTTCGAATAATTGCTTATCTGATTTAAAACTATCTGTATTTATATATAAATATGCTATTACGCCTCCTATTGAACTTATTATTAGTACTATTAAAAGTACTATTAGTGCAATTATTAATCTTCTTTTTTTCCTTGGCATCATTTGTATCCCTCCATATTGATAATTATACATATAATTTATTTTTTTTACAAGCTTTTTCTTTTAATATGTATTTTTTGTTGTTACTATTAGTTAATGTTCAGACTTAAACCATTTTTATTACGAAAATCTAATTTAAGACTGTTTAATAAAATTTTAAAGATTAACCACACTGAGTAATATAATAAATTTTATATAGTCTGAACAATAACTACTATTAGAACTTTTTTATTTAATATGTAAGAAAAGTGAATAATAAAAATTTTTATTAGTTTTTTGTTATTTAGTATATAAATTGTAATTTTTTTAACGTTATATTTTTAATTTAATAATCTTTGCTTTACTACTTCATACACTATTATGCCTGTTGATACAGCTGCATTTAATGATTGTACTTTTCCTTTCATTGGGATTTTAACTAAAAAGTCACAATTGTTTTTTACTTTTTGGCTTATGCCTTTTCCTTCATTTCCTATAACTATTCCTAGTGGACCTTTTAGGTTTTGGTTATAATATATTTTGTCTGTATTTACATCTGTTCCACATATCCACAATCCTTTTTCTTTTAATTCATTTATTGCATCTGTTATATTGTTTACTCTTGCAATTTTTATATGTTCTACAGCGCCTGCTGAAACTTTATTTACAGTACTATTTACCTGGGATGCTCTTCTTTTTGGTATTATAATTCCATTTACTCCAGCTGTTTCTGCTGTTCTTATTATTGAGCCTAAATTATGTGGGTCTTCTATTCCGTCTAATATAATTATAAATGGATCTTCATTTTTTTGTTTTGCATCTTTTAATATATCGTCTATTTGGCAATACTCATATGGCGGAACTATTGCTATTACTCCTTGGTAATTTTCAGTTTGTGCCATTTCTTGCATTTGCTTTTTGTCTTTTTCTACTATTATTATTTTATTTTCTTTTGCTTTTGCTATTATTTTACTTATTGATCCGTGTTTTTCTCCTCTTGTTATAAATATTTTATTTATGTCTTTCCCACTTTCTAATAGTTCTAATACAGAGTTTCTGCCTTCTACTTGGTCATCAAAATTCTTTAAATTTTCTATACTATTTGCTTTTTTAGTTTCTTTGTTTTGTACTTTTTTGTTTGATTTGGCTTTTGGGTTTTTATTTTTATCTATTTTCATTTTTTTCATTCCTTTTTTATTTTAAATTATTTTATTGTCTAATCTTATATCCTTATCTTTTTATTTAGCTTTTATTCGTCATCTAGTTTTAATACACTTAAAAATGCTTCTTGTGGTACTTCTACACTTCCTATTTCTCTCATTTTCTTTTTTCCTCTTTTTTGTTTTTCAAGTAACTTTTTCTTTCTTGTTATATCTCCACCATAGCATTTTGCTAAAACGTCTTTTCTCATTGCAGAGATTGTTTCTCTTGCAATTATTTTTCCTCCTACTGCTGCTTGAATTGGTATTTTAAATAGTTTTCTTGGGATTTCTTCTTTTAAT
>CALXUX010000035.1 GCA_944391785.1 uncultured Clostridia bacterium | reverse complement strand
GGGACGGAGCAAAATGGCAACTTTTCTTAAAAGTTGCCATTTTGCTCCGTCCCCTTTGGCAATTTTGCTCCGTCCCCTTTGGCACCTTTTGGCAATTTTAGGACACCTTCAGTTTAGTTTAGACAGTAAATTGTAACTATATTTTATAGTTCGAGTATTTTGTTTTATTAAAACTCTTGTAATTATAAGTAAAAAATGATATATTAAACAAAACACAAGAAAAGGAGAAAAGAATGAAAAAAATGGAAAATGAAAAAGGAATAACTTTGGTTGCATTAGCAATAACAATAATAGTATTAGTAATTTTGGCTACAATTACAATATACACAGGAAAAAACAGCATAACAGAATCAAAAGAAAGTATATTATTATCAGAAGTAAGTATGGTGCAACATGCAGCATTAGAAAGGTATACTAAAGAACAGACATTCTCAACTAGTAATTATCCAGGAACACAAAAATATAAAACAGCTGAAGAAATATTAACTGATATAAAAGAAATTGCAAATGATGAAGTATTAAAAGATATAATAACAAACACAAATCCAGAAAATTACTATTATTTAACACCAGAAAATTTAAAGGAATTAAGCATTACAAACACAGAAAATTCATATATTATTAATTATAAACTTGGAATAGCAATAAATGCAACAGTACAAACAACAGGAGAAGGAAAACCTGTATACACATATGCAAAAACAAGAGATTAAAAATATTTAGGAGATGATAAATTGGATATAAAAAAAATCATAAACCAAACCCAAATATCACAAGAAAATATAACATATAATGAACCAATGAAAAATCACACAACATTTAAAATAGGTGGACCTGCAGAATGTTTTATAAAAATAAAAAATATAGAAGACCTAAAAACAGTTTTAAAAATAGCAGACAAATATAAAATAAACCTAAACATAATAGGAAATGGAAGTAATTTATTAGTATTAGATGCTGGAATAGATGGAATAGTAGCAAAAATAGATATAAAAAAATTTGAAATAAAAGAAGGTTCAAAAGTAATTTTAGGTGCAGGTAATAAAATGTCAGAAGTAGCACAAAAATTACTAAAAGAAGAGTTAACAGGCTTTGAAGAACTATCAGGAATACCAGGAACAATAGGTGGAGCCATCAAACAAAACGCTGGAGCACATGGAAAAGAAATGAAAGACATTATAGAAACAGTTACTTTAATAGATAGAAAAGGAAACATAAAAACTTTAACAAACAAAGAAATGCAATTTGAATATAGAAAAAGTATATTATCAAACACAGATTATATAGCAATAGAGGCAGCAATCAATCTGCAAAAAGGAAATAAAGAAGAAATAAAAAATAAAATGGAAGAGCTAAAAGAAAAAAGAAAAACTACACAACCTTTAGAATATCCAAGTGCAGGAAGTACATTTAAAAGAGGAAAAGACTTTATAACAGCAAAACTAATAGATGAAGCAGGACTAAAAGGATACAAAGTAGGAGATGCACAAATTTCAACAAAACATGCAGGATTTATAATAAACATAGGAAATGCAACAGCTCAAAACGTACTACAACTAATGAAACACACACAAGAAGAAGTATATAAACACTCAGGGAAAAAAATAGAGCCAGAAGTAGAAATAATAGGCAAAAAAATGTAGTATGAAAGGTGGATTTTTAAAAATATGAAAGGATTTATGCACTGGTTTAAATCTAGTAACAAAATGAAAAGATGGATATTTTTAATATTAATAGGTATCATATTAACATGCTTTGGAATGGCAGAAATATTAGTATTAAAAGAAATAACATTTCAAGAAGTAGGAAAAATAATTGCAATATTTGTTATAGGCTTTTTAAGCATTGTCTTTGGACTAATATTTTTAAACAAAAGAACATTAGAAGTATTAGTTGAATCAACAGATAAAAGAATGGAAAAGAAAAAACAAGTAAATATAAATTCACTAATATTTAATAAAAAAGTATATGATCAAGGACCAAATATAGTTGTAATAGGTGGAGGAACAGGTTTAAACACAGTACTTACAGGCTTAAAAAAATATACCAATAATTTAACAGCAATAGTAACAATATCAGACTATGGAAAAGATGCAACTATATCAAGAAAAGAATTAGGAACAAAACCATTAGAAGACATAACAGGAAGTGTAATAGCACTTGCAAACAATGAAGAAGAAATGGCTAAATTAATGAATTATAAATTTACTCAAGGAAAACTAAGAGGGTTAAACTTTTCAGACATATATTTTCTAGGAATGAAAGAAGTAAATAACAGTTTTGCAGACTCAATAATAAAAAGTAATGAAATATTAAATATAATAGGAAAAGTAATACCTGTAACCCTAGACGAAATGAATATAACAGCAGAACTTGAAAATGGATATATCGTAACAGAAAAAGAAAAAATACCAGAAGTAGTATATGAAAAAGTAACAAAAATAAACAGAATATACCTAAACCCATCAAACTGTAGGGCTACTCCAGGTGTAATAGATGCAATAAAAAAAGCAGACTGCATAATAATAGGACCAGGAAGTCTATATACAAACGTTATACCAAATTTATTAGTAAATGGTGTAGCAAAAGCAATAAAAGAATCATTAGCAATAAAAGTATATGTAAGCAATATAATGACAGAACCAGGCCAAACAGATAATTATGGTGTAGCAGAACACATAAATGCCATAATAGAACATTGTGGAAAAGGAATAGTAGATTACTGCATATATGATACAGGAGAAATAGTACCAGAAATAATAAAAAAATATAATATTCAAGGACAAGACCTAGTTGAACAAAACATAGACAAAATAAAAGGAATAAAATTCTTACAAAGAAATCTTGCAACTGTAGCAGATGGATATATAAGACATGACCCAAGTCTAGTTGCATCATCAATTATCGAATTAATATGTGATGACTTAAAATACCAAGACAAACAAAATGACCCACAATATCTAATGCTAAACAATAAATTAAGAGAAGACAAAAGAATACAAAAAATAAAGAAAAAGATGAAAAACAAAGAGCAAAATAAAGAAAAAAGACCATCAGCAAAAAAACAAGAAACAAAAAGAAAAAGTAAATTTAGTGAAAAATATAGTGAAAGAATACAATCAATAAAGATGGCAGATGAAAAAACTAACAAAAAAATGGCACAAAGAAAAAAAGCACAATCACAAACAAAAAACAAGAAAAACAAAGATGAAATAAGACAAAAAATGTTAAAAGAACTTCAAAAGAGCAAATTAAATAAAAATAAATAAGAATAGGAGAAAAATATGAAAGTTACAAAGGAAAATTTAAATTTAGAAAACGGATTAAAAAAAGAATGGTTAATAACTAATGGTTTAGGAGGTTTTGCAAGTTCTACCATAATTCGGAATAAACACAAGAAAATATCATGGTTTACTTATTGCACCACTAACACCACCTGCAAGAAGATTTTTAATATTATCCAAACTAGACGAAAGTATAAAAATTGGAAATGAAGAATATCCATTATATTCAAATATAGGAGATAATTTTATATCTAAAGGATATGAATATCAAGAAAGTTTTGAATTTGATTGTGTACCTACATTTACATACAAAGTAAAGGATACAAAAATTCAAAAAACAATCTGTATGGAACATGAGAAAAACACAGTATGTATCAAATACAGTATAAAAAATGGAATAGATAATGCAAAACTTACATTAGCCCCAATAATCAATTTTAGAGACTTCCATTCAATGAGTACAAATTGGGATTTTAATGTAAAACAATTTATAAACAAAAACAAAGTAAAAATTATATTAAATGGAAATAGCCAAACACCAATCTATATTAAATTATCTGAAGGAAAATATATAGAACATCAAAAAGATATTTTTAAAAACATGTTTTACATAGAAGAACAAAAAAGAGGATTCGAACCAGAAGAAAACCATTGTGTGCCTGGAAGATTTGAAATTCAAATTGCTCCAAACGAAAAAAAGGAAATTACATTTGTATGCTCATTTGAAGACAATATAGATGAAATCAATGCTGATAAAATTATAAAAAAAGAAAAAGAAAGAAAAAATAAAATAATAGAAAATTCAGAACTATTAAACGAAAATAGCACTTTAGAAAGCAAAGAAATAAATCAAGAAAGCAAAAAATTAAATCAAGAAGGCAAAGAAATAAATCAAGACAGCAAAAAATTAAATCAAGACAGCAAAGAAATAAATTCAGAAGAAAATAGCATCGAAGAAAAAAGAAAGCTATTGCTAAAATCATTAATAAATTCATCAGATGATTTTATAGTATATAGACAATCATTCAGTCTTCACACTATAATTGCTGGATACCATTGGTTTTTAGACTGGGGAAGAGACTCGCTTATATCTATTGAAGGATTACTACTAAAAACAAAAAGATATGAAATAGCAAAAGAAGTGCTAAAAACAATGATGAGAGATATAAAATATGGTCTAGTACCAAATGGATACTCAGGCTTTGATAATAGACCACTATATAATAGTGTAGATGCATCATTACTACTAATAGAACAAATAAAAAAATATTTAGAATATACACGGAGATGAAGAATTTGTTCAAGAAATATATCCAAAGCTAGAAAACATAATAGAAAACTATATAACAGGAATAGATGTAGATAACAATAATATTTATTTAGACACAGACTTTTTATTAGTATCAGGAACAGAAAACACACAAAACACTTGGATGGATGCCAAAATAGGAAGCCATGCAGTAACACCAAGAAATGGCAAAGCAGTAGAAGTAAATAGTCTATGGTATAATGCACTAATGATAATGGTAGAATTATCTATAAAATTTGGAAAAATAATACAAGCAAGAAAATACAAACAATTAGCAAGAAAATGCAAAATAGCATTTGAAGAAAAATTTTACAATAAAAAAAGAAAATCTTTATATGATGTATTAGGAGACAGTAAAATAAGGCCAAACCAATTATTTGCATTAAGTTTATCATACCCAATAATAGAACCCAACTCAGAAATGGCAAAAGAAATAATAAACACAGTTGAAAAGAAACTCTTAAACAATTATGGACTAAAAACTTTAGCCAAAGGAGAAGACAACTATGTAGAAATATATGAAGGAACCCCTGAAAAACGAGATATGAGTTATCATCAAGGAATAACCTGGGTTTGGCTTTTAGGGTTATATTTTGATTCATTAAAAAATATAGATAAAGCACTAAAAAAGAAAAAAGAAAAACAAGAAATAGAAGAAAAAATTAAAAAATTTAAAATTAATACTATAAAAACATTTGAAAAAGAAATAAATGAAAAAGGATGTATAGGAAGTATTGCAGAAATATATGATTCTAGCAAACCATTTACACCTAAAGGAGCAATTGCACAAGCTTGGAGTGTTGCAGAAATAATAAGAATAATTTCAGAATAAATGCAAAGCTTTATACTGACCACCTATACTAATTGAAAAAAATTTTTAAAAAATATATAATCAAGCAGGTAAAAAAATTAATAATCGAATTGGAAAAAAATATGAATTTGAGCTTAAAAATATAATAACATAAAATAAATCGAATTTAAAAAATCCAAAATCGAGCTTAAAATATAATAACATAAAATAAAGCAAATTTAAAAAATCCAAAATTAAGCTTAAAAATATAACAACATAAAATAAACCAAAAAAGTAATACATATAACTTAAGGAGGAAATAAATGTTAAAAAAAGTCTTAATAGCAAATAGAGGAGAAATAGCAGTTAGAATAATAAGAGCATGCAGAGAAATGGGAATAAGAACAGTAGCAATATATTCAGAAGCAGATAAAAACGCTTTGCATACTAAACTTGCTGATGAATCAATATGTATAGGTCCAGCACCATCAAACAAAAGTTATTTAAATGTAAAAGCAATATTAGAAGCAGCATGCCTTACAGGATCTGATAGTATACATCCAGGATATGGATTTTTATCTGAAAATCCAAGTTTTGCAAAAATATGTGAAGAAATGGGAATTAAATTTATAGGACCAAATCATAAATTAATAGAACTACTTGGAAATAAATCAATGGCAAAAGAAACAATGAAAAAAGCAGGAGTTCCAGTAGTTCCAGGATCAGATGGATTAATAAAATCAAAAGAAGAAGCAGTTTCTATTGCAGAAAAAATAAAATATCCAGTACTATTAAAAGCATCTAGTGGTGGTGGAGGAAGAGGCATAAGAATTGCCTATTCAACAGAAGAACTAGAAAGAGCATATGACCTAGTAAAACAAGAAGCAAAAATATCATTTAATGATGATAGTATTTACTTAGAAAAATTTGTAGAAAACCCAAGACATGTAGAAATCCAAGTTTTAGCAGACGAACACGGAAATTGTGTATACCTAGGAGAAAGAGACTGTTCTATTCAAAGAAGAAACCAAAAAATCATAGAAGAAACACCAACTGAAATATTAGATGAAAAAACAAGAAAACAAATGGGAGAAGTTGCAATAAAAGCCGCAAAAGAAATCGGCTACACAAATGCAGGAACAATAGAATTTTTAGTAGACAAAAACAAAGATTTCTACTTTATGGAAATGAACACAAGAGTTCAAGTAGAACACCCTGTAACAGAAATGGTAACAGGAATAGACATAATAAAAGAACAAATAAAAATCGCAAGTGGAGAAAAACTAAATTTTGAACAAAAAGATATAAAAATAGATGGTCATAGCATGGAAGCAAGAATAAATGCAGAAAATCCAGAAAAAAACTTCATTCCATGTCCTGGAACAATAATAGGAATGCACTTACCAGGAGGAAATGGAATAAGAGTAGACACTGCAATTTACTCAGGATACACCGTACCACCAACATATGACTCAATGCTTGCAAAAATAATAGTACACGGAAAAACAAGAGCAGAATCAATTGCAAAATTAAAAAGTGCAGTAGCAGAACTAGTAATAGAAGGAATACAAACAAATACAGATTTTATATTAAAAATATTAAACAATGAAAACTTTAAAAACAATAATTATGATACATCATTTATACAAAAGGAAAATTTATAAAATGGTAAAAATATAAAATGAAAATTAAATAAATTGAATATATTAAATTGTATTACATATATAACATAGTATCTAATAATAAACTGCAAAAATAATCAATAAAATTCATAATAATAAAAATTAAAAGTAACAAAAATTAATCATATAAAAATATAATAATCATTTATTAATCATAAATAAAGTGAGGAGAGAAAAAAATTGATAATAGACAAAGTAAAAAAAATAAATGATAAAGAAGAAACAATAACAAAAAACGTTGTAGCACAAGATATGATGATTGGGAAATGGGTAAAATGTGACAAATGTAAAGAAATAATCTACAAAGAAGACCTACACAAAAATTTAAGCGTATGCCCAAATTGTGGTAAACACTTTAGACTATCTGCAAGAAGAAGGATAAAACAAATAGCAGACGAAGGAACATTTAAAGAAATTGGCAAAGACATACTAACAAAAGACCCATTAAACTTTGAAGGATACCTAAAAAAAGTAGAAACACTAAAAGAAAAAATAAAAATAGAAGAAGCAGTAAAATGTGGCACATGTGAAATAGAAGGAAAAAAAGTAGTTTTAGGAGTTATGGACGGAAACTTTCTAATGGGAAGTATGGGATCAGCAGTAGGAGAAAGAATAACCCTTGCAATAGAAACAGCAATAAAAGAAAAACTACCACTAATCCTATTTTGCGTATCAGGAGGAGCCAGAATGCAAGAAGGAATAATATCACTAATGCAAATGGCAAAAACATCAGCAGCAATAGAAAGACTAAACCAAGCAGGGCTATTATACATATCAGTACTAACAGACCCAACAACAGGGGGAGTCACAGCAAGCTTTGCAAGTCTAGGTGATATAATTCTAGCAGAACCAAACGCTTTAATAGGTTTTGCAGGTCCGAGAGTAATAGAGCAAACAATAAAACAAAAATTACCAGAAGGATTTCAATCATCAGAATTCCTATTAGAACACGGATTTATAGACAAAATTGTAGAAAGAAAAGATTTAAAAAGCACAATATCAAAAATATTAGATATAACAAATGCATCAAATAAACTTTAGGGACGTTCCTTAAAGTTCAAAAGGAAAAAAATGAATAATAGTTAGAATCAATTTTAAAAATTATAATTAATAGAAAAGAATGAACTTTAGGGAACATCCTTAAAGTTCACCTAAAATTCAATGGTTTATAGGTAAATCCACAAAACCTAAATATATATTTACAAGGAATGAATAAAATGTCTAAAAATACATTATCAGCATGGGATAGAGTAACACTTGCAAGAAGTGCAACAAGGCCAAAATCTTCAGATTATATTGATGAAATTTTTACAGATTTTATAGATTTTTGTGGTGATAGAAATTTTGGTGAAGATAAATCTATAATAGCTGGAATAGCAATGCTTGAAGATATTCCAGTAACAATAATTGCACAGCAAAAAGGAAAAAATGCAAAAGAAAACATAGAAAGAAATTTTGGAATGACAAATCCAGAAGGATATAGAAAAGCTTTAAGATTAATGAAACAAGCTGAAAAATTTAATAGGCCAATAGTAACTTTTATAGATACACCAGGAGCATATCCAGGAATAGGAGCAGAAGAAAGAGGTCAAGCAGAAGCTATTGCAAGAAATTTAATGGAAATGTCTTCATTAAAAGTTCCAATAATTTGTATAGTAATAGGAGAAGGGTCTAGTGGAGGAGCTTTAGGAATTGGTTTAGGAGATAAAATAGTAATGCTTGAAAATGCAATATATTCTATATTATCACCAGAAGGATTTGCAAGCATTTTATACAAAGACTCAAGCAAAGCAAAAGAAGCAGCAGAAAACATGAAAATAACTGCTAAAGACTTAAAAAAATTAGGTATAATAGATGAAATAATAAAAGAACCAGCCGAAGGTATAGAAGAAGATTTTGAAGAAGTAACTGACAAAATAAAAGAATATTTAATAAAGAATTTTAAAAAATTATTAAAAGAAGATAAACAAAAATTAATAGATAAAAGATATGAAAAATATAGAAGAATAGGTCAATAAATTAAGTTTGATATAATAAAAAATTTAAATAAAATAACTTAAATTTGAATTTATAAGGAGGAAGGTATAATGATATTAAAAGGAAAAAAAGTAGTAATTATGGGAGTAAGAAACAAATGGAGTATTGCATGGGGAGCAGCACAATCAGCATATAACCAAGGAGCAGAAGTTATATGTACTTGTTCACAAGATAGTTTAGAAAAAGTAAAAGAATTATTAAAAGAATTACCAGGAGCATCAGTATATGTATGTGATAATGTAAGTAAAGATGAAGATATAAGTAATTGTCTAGACGAAATAAAAAACAATCACGGAAAAATAGATGGAATATTACATGCAATAGCACATGCTAATACAGAAGATTTAAGAAATGATTTTATTTTAACATCAAGAGATGGTTATGCACATGCACAAGATGTTAGTAGTTATTCATTAATTGCAATAGTAAGAATGGCAAAGGAAAAAGATATGCTAAATGAAGGAGCAAGTATTGTTGCATATACATATTATGGTTCAGAAAAAGCAATAGAAGGATATAATGTAATGGGAGTTGCAAAAGCAGCTTTAGAGGCATCTATAAGATATCTAGCAGTAGATCTAGGAAAAATCGGTTGCCGTATAAATGGAATTTCAGCAGGTCCAATAAAAACATTATCTGCAAAAGGTATTAAAGATTTTGGAAGTATTTTAACAGTAGTAGAAGAAAAAGCACCATTACATAGAAATGTTACTATAAATCAAGTAGGAGATAGTACAGCATTTTTATTTAGCGATATGTCAAGTGCTATAACTGGAGAAATAATACATGTTGATAGTGGTTATAATATAGTTGGAGTATAATAATATAAAATAATTAATATAAATAAAAAAAGAGTGGAAATATTTGAGGCTACTAAAAATTTGCTAAAAATTATTTCTGCTTTTTTGTTTTATATTAAATATAAAAATTTATAAAAAATACTTGTAATAGTTATAGATAAATGAAGAAAATTTTATTAAATAATAAATAATAAATGAATAAAGTAGAAAAAATGGAAAATAATATAAAAGTAGGAGATATTTTAAATTAAGTAGATAAAATTATAAGAGTATAAAACAAATTTGTCATGTAATAAAAAAATCTAATTAAGCTAAAAAATTAATGATATTTAATTATTGATTATTATATATCATTTTAAAGGAAATAAGTCAATATATAATGAATGTAAAAATATAAATAAAAAAAGTAAAATTTGAAAGAATAAACATACTAAAATGCTGTGATATCAAGTATATATAAGTTTAATAAATTTAATTAATTTTTTAGCTTAATTAAATAATATAAAAAAACGAAAAACATCAAAAATGATAAAATATTATAGACAAAAAGTAAAAAATATGATAATTTAATTATAAGTAAAAAAAACATAAAAATTTATAATGAAATTAGGAGGAAAAACAAATGTTAAAAAAAGAAAAAAATTATCAAGAAACAAAAGAAAAAGGAATTACACTAATAGCACTAATTATTACAATTATTGTCTTGCTAATATTAGCAGGAGTAGCAATTGCAACATTGACAGGAGACAATGGAATATTAATAAAAGCAACTGAAGCTAGTAAAAAAACAGGACAAGCCAAAGCAGAAGAACAAGTGAAATTAGCAGTAGCAGCCAGTATCGGAATAGATGGAAATATTAACATGAGTGATTTAAATGATAATTTAGGAAATATAGAAGGATTAACCCATGAAGGAGAGTCAATAGCAGAAAATCCAATAAAAAGTTTAGCAGCAACAGTAGTAGTAGATGGA
>CALXUX010000034.1 GCA_944391785.1 uncultured Clostridia bacterium | reverse complement strand
TCTTTTTTTGGTTAGAAAACTTTTAAAACTTTTTTCTACTTTTTCAGTACTTTTCTTCTTTGAAGAATCGTACCGCTTCGGTTTATTCTCTAAAGGATTTTATTGTTTACTTTTCAATGTACTTTTTTGTTCCTTGATAAGGAACTTTTGAATTTTACCATACCTTGTTTTGTTTGTCAATACTTTTTTCGACATTTTTTAAAATATTTTTTTACCTTATTTAGGGCAAAATAAAAAACTAGCAATTGTCCATTTTGTTAAATTTTATTAGTGCTTTTTATTACTAATTCTTCTGTAATATTTTTATTTTTTTGTCTGTTGCAAGGTACTTATTTATAATAACACGGTTTAGTTTTTTTGTCAACAGTTTTTTTTGATTTTTTTTAACTTTTTTTGTGTTATTATTTTTACTCTTTTTGTTTCCGCTTGATGCTTTTTTATAATACCATGGTTTAGCTTTTGTGTCAATAGTTTTTTTAAGTTTTTTTACTGTAATTTTTTACCAGTAGTTATAGTTCTACTAAAATTAAATCATCTCCTATGCATTTAATGTTTTTCCAAGGTATTACTATATCATTATTTTGTGAAAATATGTTTAGCAATTTGTTACTACCTGGCACTATTATAGATGTTATTACTCCTGTTTCTAAATCCGCACAAACATCTTGCACATATCCGAAGTCTTTTTCCATCTGTTATATTTACTACTTCCTTGTGTTTAAAATCTAGGCCTTTGTCTTGCATATTGTTTCTCCTTTATTAAATTTTATTTTTCTTATATTATATATTTATATGATTATTATTTTTTTATATGATAAATTTTATTTTTCCTCTATACATATTTTTTAACTTTAATCTATCTATTGGTTTTATTTTTTTATAATTTTTATTTAATAAAATTAAATTAGAAAAAGCATCTCTATATTTTTAGAGATGTTCACTTATACAATTTCTTAATATGCCCAATTGCACTTTTTTCAAGTCTAGACACTTGTGCTTGAGAAATGCCTATTTCTTCTGCCACTTCCATCTGAGTTCTACCTTCAAAAAATCTTTTATTAACAATCATTTTTTCTTTATCATTTAACTTTTTCATAGCTTGAGCTATTGTCATTTTTTCTGCCCAAAGCTCATCTGTATTTTTACTATCTTTCACTTGATCCATTAAATATAGATTTTCTGTTCCATCATTATAAACAGGTTCTTGCAAAGAAACTGGGTCTTGAATTGCATCTAAACTAAATGCAATTTCTTCTTTTTCTACATCAAGTTCTTTTGCAATTTCTTCAACATTAGGTTCTTTTCCATGTTCTTTAACATATTTTTCCTTAAACTGAATTACCTTATATGCTAAGTCTCTTATAGATCTACTTACTCTTATACTATTATTATCTCTTAAATATCTTTTTACCTCACCTATTATCATAGGAACTGCATATGTTGAAAATTGGACATTTTGGTTTATATCGAAATTATCTATAGCTTTAATCAGCCCAATACAACCCACTTGAAATAAATCATCTGCTGATTCTGACTTTCTATAAAATCTTTGAATTACACTTAATACCAATCTTAAGTTACCTTTTATAAATTCATTTCTGGCTTTTTCATCCCCATTTTTTATTTTGACTAAAAGTTCTTCTTTTTCTTCTCTTGAAAGCACAGGTAATTTTGATGTGTTTACTCCACATATTTCTACCTTATTTATCAAAAAGAAAACCTCCTTTAGAAACTTTATATACATTATTTCCAAATTTGGTTTTTTTATTCTTTTCAATCGCTATACATTAAATATTAATACTATTTAAAAATCGTAAAGAACCCATCAGGATGCTATTTATATAAATAACATCCTTGATAGCGGCTTATTTTGGTTTCTTGAAATAAAGATGTTTATTTAACCTGTTTTACTTATTATCTCCTTTTTCATTTTTCCAATTATCTTCTTCTCTAACCTAGATATATAGCTTTGCGAAATCCCAAGTTCATCTGCAACTTCTTTTTGAGTTTTTTCTTTTCCTGTTTTAAATCCAAATCTCATTTCCATTATCTTTTTTTCTCTTGCTTTTAACTTTAAAATTGATGCTCTTAAGAGTACTTTATCTACTTCATCTTCTAAATTTCTTGATGTAATATCTGGATCTGTTCCGAGTACATCTGATAGCAATAGTTCGTTTCCATCTACATCTTTATTTAATGGTTCATCTATTGAGATTTCTCCTTTTATTTTATTGTTTTTTCTTAAGTACATTAAAATTTCATTTTCTATACATCTAGATGCATATGTTGCAAGTTTTATTTTTTTACTTGAATTAAATGTGTTTACACTTTTCATAAGTCCAATTGTTCCTATTGATATTAAGTCTTCTATCCCAATACCTGTGTTTTCAAATTTTTTTGCAATATATACAACTAGTCTTAAATTTCTTTCTACTAAAACTTGCCTTGCTTCAAAATTGTCTTCTTCAGAAAGTTTAGCAATCATTTTTTCTTCCTCTTCTGGCGATAATGGTGGTGGTAGTGTTTGACTTCCTGCTATATAAAATATTGGAAGATATTCTATTTCGTCATCATCGTTTATGTATTTTGCACATATTGTGCATATGCTGTTTTTTACAAATTCTAAAATTTTCATGGCTTTTCCTCTTTTCTAATTTAGAATTTCTATTCCTATTAATCCATTATATTCTCCCCTTTTTGTTAATGATTTATTATATATTCCTATTATTATGTTTTCTTTTTTTATTGTTTCTTCTTCATTTTCTATTTCTATTTCGTCTGCTTTTATTCCGACAAGCATTCCATTTTGTTTTCCTAAGGATGAGTATGGTATTAATTTTAGTTTTGAAAGATATGTATTTTTTATTTCTTCTGGTATTTTTTCTAGATCACCTCCTAATATTGAATCTAAATTGTTTAAAATTTCTTTTGGCAGGATTGGTTCTAATGCAATACTTTCTACTACTATTACAGGTGTTCCTGTGATTGGCTCTTTTAATAAGTTTCCTGTATCTACCATCGCTTTTATTAAAATTTCTTTTGATAAGATTCTTATTTTTACATGTACAAAGCAGTCTTTTTTATTTATTTTTGTTTTTACAATTTTAAATCCTACAATTAGTATTATGCTTGCAATTATTGCACCTATAAATACTGTCTTTAATGGATATGTTCCTAAAAATAAGCCATTTTTCATGAGTATTTCTTGTGGTTTTACTACATATATTAATGCAAATGCTACTCCTCCAAATAAAAATGATGTTAAGTAAAATATTATTATCTGTTTTGTTAGGATTTTTAGACTTTTAGGCGAAAATGCTATATATATCATAACTATTGATAATACTATTTTTAAAAAGAAGTTTGAGTATATTGGAACATTTGATATATATGATGCAACAGAGTATATTGCTCCAATTAGACTTGATATAATTATTTTTATGTGTTTTATTTTTATTCTCATTACTATTGCTGTTACATATATTATTATGCTGTTCATTATTAAGTTTTCTAAAATTACAACATCTAGGTAGATTGTCATTTTTATCACCTGCTTTTAGAATTTTAATACTTATTGTTAAAAAAGTCTGTCTTTTTCTATTGTAGAAAAAAAGAAATAATCGAGTCTTTTCGATTATTTCTTTTTATTTACCATTCTATATGTTTCTATTTGATAAGTTTTACTTAATTTCTTTTTTGCTTTACTTAAAAGTAGTTTTAATTACATTTTTTGTTCTCTTTTTAGGTTTTATGAATATTTTAATTATACTTTATTTTCTCATATTGTAATTACATTTTTTATAAATATTTTAATTATATTTTTATTAATATTTTAATTCTAGTCTAGCTTTTGTTTTTATTTTTTCTTAAGAATGATGGAATATCTAAATCATTTGCTGAAGATGATACTTCTTGGCTTGCTGGGATTGAATTTATTTTCTTTTCCCAAGTTTTTGATACAATACTGTCTACTCCTATGCTTGATATTGGTTCATTTTTTTCAAACCCTGTTGCTATAACAGTTATTTGAATTTCGTCTTGCATTGTTTCATCTGTTACAGTACCAAAGATTATGTTTGCTTCTGGGTCTACACTGCGTTGAACTAATTCTGCTGCTGTGTTTACTTCGTGCAAACCTAAGTCTTTTCCACCTGTTATGTTTATAATTACTCCTTTTGCTCCTTCTATTGATGTTTCTAGTAATGGACTTTGTATTGCTTCTTTTGCTGCATCTTCTGCTCTGTTTTCTCCTCCTGCTCTTCCTACTCCCATGTGTGCCATTCCTTGGTTTAACATTATTTTTTTAACATCTGCAAAGTCTAGGTTTACAAGTCCTGGTACTGCAATTAGGTCTGATATACCTTGCACACCTTGTCTTAATACATCATCTGCCATTTTGAATGCTTCTATTATTGATGTTTTTCTGTCTATTATTTGTAGCAGTTTGTCATTTGGTATTACAACTAGTGTATCTACTTTTCCTTTTAGACTTTCTATTCCACGTTCAGCTTGTGATAGCCTTTTTTTACCTTCAAATGTAAATTGTTTTGTTACAACTCCGATTGTTAGGATTCCCATTTCTTTTGCTGTTGCTGCAACTATTGGTGCTGCTCCTGTTCCTGTTCCTCCTCCCATTCCTGCTGTTACAAATACCATGTCAGCTCCTCTTAGTACTTCTGATACTTCTGCTTTGCTTTCTTCTGCTGATTGTGCTCCTATGTCTGGGTTTGCTCCTGCTCCTAATCCTCTTGTTATTTTTTCTCCTATTTGTATTTTTGTGTTTGCTTTTGATTGTTGAAGGGCTTGTCTGTCTGTATTTACTGCTATGAAGTCTACTCCTTTTATTCCAGATTCTATCATTCTGTTTACAGCATTGTTTCCAGCTCCTCCTACTCCTATTACTTTTATTGTTGCTGTTCCATCCATCATTGTTATGTTGTTATCATCATATTCCATCATTTGGCTTTTCCTCCCTAAACTTATATATATTCTTTAAAATTAATAACTTTTTATGAATAGAAAAATTCTTTTATTCTTTCTATTATATTTTTGAAGAAATTCTCTTCTGATTTTGTGTCTATACTGCTTGATACTGTTTTGGTAAATGGTCTTGCTGCTATATATCTTACTAATGCATAACTTGTTCTGTAGTTTGGTTTTACTGTACTTATTGCTCTTCCTGTTGATATTTTTACTGGGATGTTTAGGTTTATTTTTCCTGCTACATCACTTTTATTTATGTTTATTATTCCTTGGCCTGTTAATATTACATTGTTTATTTTTGATTTTATTCCTTGGTTTGTTATGTCTTTATTTACTATTGAAAACATTTCTTCTATTCTTGCTTCTATAATTTCTATTAGTTCTGAACTTTTTATTATTTTGTTTTTACTATCATTTTTACAGGTGTTTAATATTATATCATTGTCTTTGTCTACATCTATGTATGATTTTAATGCTAGTCCATATTGCCTTTTTAGTTTGTCTGCTTCTTCTTCTGCTATGTTTAGCACTAATGCTATGTCGTTTGTTATATTGTCTCCTCCTAGTGGTATTGAGTTTGTGTATATAAATGATGATCCTTCAAATACTCCTATTTCTGTGTTTCCTGCTCCTATGTCTAGTAACATCACATTGTCGTGTAATTCGTTGTTATCTAATATTAGGTTTCTTTCTGCTAGTGCTATTGGTACTATTCCGTCTATTTCTAGTCCTGCTTTTTTGAATATTGTGTTTAGTTTTCTTACATATTCTTTTTCTGCTAGTATTACTTGTGCACTTATTGTAAACCTTGAACTTAAGTTTCCTACAGGGTCTGATACTACTGTTCCATTTTCTAGTGTTATTTTGTCTGGTACTATGTCTATTAGTGTTTTTCCGTCTGGCACTTCGATGTCTTTTACTTGGATTATTGCACTTTGCACATCTCTTACTGAGATTCCTGAGTATTTGTCTTTTACTTCTTTTGTTATGCTGTTTTGTACTATTGTTACATATTTTCCTTGAATTGTTACATATGCTGAATTTATTTTTAGGTTTGTTTCATCTTCAGCATCTTTTATTGTTTTTGCAAGACTTAAGCTTATTTCATCTTCGTTTATTATTTTTCCTTTTTTTAGTCCGCTACATTTATATGATGTACTGCTGATTAGCTCTATTTGCCCAAAGTTATTGACTTCTCCTACAACTGTTGCAACTTTGGTTGTTCCAATGTCTACGCCGACTATAATATCACCTATTGCCAAGTTAATTCCTCCATTTTTTAGAATAAATTTTCTAGAGTATTTATATTACATTTTATTAAAAATGTCAATAGAAACTGTTATATTTTTGTAACAATTTTGTAATGGTTTTGTAATATATTTTTGTATTGCTTGATATTTCAATATTTTATAATTTTTATCTTTAAACTTTTTTCGACATTTTTTGCAATTTATTAAATATAATAACCTTTTAAAAAAAAAAAATCAAGAGTTTTTTTGATTTTTTATATTGTTTATTATTAAAGGTGTTACAAGTCACAGCTTTATACTAATTTGTAGAGAAGCGTCAAGTGGAGATTATATAAATAATTTTAAAATATAAATGTGCGACTGGAATAACATTAGAACTTCTTAGGTAAAATTTTTGGAAATTGTTCGCAAATTTTCGCCCGAGAAAATTATGCAGAAAGGGTGCTAAAAATTTTACTTAGAAGTTCTTATGTTATGTAAGGAGCCGTTTATATTTTAAAATTATTTATATAATCTCCACTTGACGCGGTTCATTTTAGCCATGAATCGTAACTTAAATGTTGCAATTCACGCCTAATAATTTAAAAATTGCCAAAAAGCTCCGTCCCCTGTGGCAATATAAAAAATAACCTTTTCACCGTTTTGTTATGATTTCTAAGCAAAACGATAAAAAGGTTCATTTCTCAATTTTACTATTTTTCCTCGCTTTTTAACTTTCTTTCTTTTAATTTATTTGTCCATTTTTCAACATAATATCTTCTAATTGTTCCCAAATTCATAAACATTCTCCATACAAACACAACTATTGCAGCAAGATAAATATCCACATTTAATTTTTCTCCCAATATAGTTAATAATATCGCAAGTATTGCATTTCCAAAAAAACCTGAAATAAATATCTTTAAATCAAAGTTTTTATTTATTACTGAAACGATTCCCCCAAAAACTGTATCTAGAGCTGCAATTATTGCAATTGCTAAATAACTTGAATATGTATATGAAATGATTGGTGCATTTATACCTATTATTGCTCCTAATAGACATCCAATTATAATTGCTATAAAAACCATTTTTTTCTCCTTATATTTTTATTTAGGTTTTAAGATTAACCTATAAACTTTTAGTTTAAATTCAATTTTAAATTTAATTTTAAAATTATAATTTACTATTTTTATAGTATTTTTGCAATTTTTTTACTATTATTCTATATATCTTGTTGTTATTTCCTTATTATATTTTGGTATTTGTATTTTATTTGATTTATCTACTGTAACATCATATCCTTGTCTTTGTAATGAATATATTGCTCCATCTTTTCCTATAAGTGAACTTTCTAAATAATTTTGGTCTCCTATTACTTTTATAACATATGGTGCAAATATTCTTTGTTGATTTACAAATATCAAAGTTTCATTTACAGTTGCTATATCTGATAAGTTTATTATTCTTTCTTCATTTATTGATATTGCTTCTGCTCCTGCAAGTTTAAGTTCATTTACCAAACTATTTAATATATCTGATGTTATTATAAGATAATCTCCATCTTCACTTTCTACATCTCTTAGTGTTATTGTTATTCCTTCTCCTTCAACATCTGTTTTTCCTAGAAGTAAATTTACATTATCTAATTCTTCTTGCAGTAGTTTTTCTGTTTCTGCATCTGATTCTTCTTTTTCATTATATTCTTGCAAAGTTTGGCTTTTTTCTTGATATTGTTCATTTGCTTGATCAAATCTTTCTTTCCAATTTGCAAGTTCACTTCTTAATTCTTCTTCACGCATATTTTCAATTGATGTTATATCTGTTTCATTTACTAATTTAAATTGCATAAACATAACTGTTGATAATGCAAGCATTGCAATTCCAATTGTTATTGTTAATGTTATTTTTCCTTTCTTTTTCAAAGCTTGACCTCCTTTTTTAGTTATTTTGCAATATATGTGTTTATTATATATGTTTTTTATTTATTCTTTTTTTATAATTTTCTATTTTTTTTGACTTTTCTTTTTTATAATTTTTTATTTATTCTTCTTCATAATTTTTTATTTATTCTTTCTATAATTTTTTATTTATTCTTCTTTATAATTTTTAAACTTTCTTGATTTTTCTATTTTATTGTTGACATATATTTATAACTTATTACCCCTGAGTATTTTGGTATTGTTAACTTATCTGATTTTTTTAAAGTTGCACCTATTTGGTATTTTTCTCTTAATGAATCTAGATATCCTCCTGGTCTATCTAAATTTGCTAAGTTTTCTGGTAGGCCTATTGCTTTTATTTCAAATGGTGCACCTACTCTTTCACCATTTATATTTATAATTGCACCTCCACATTTTATAAATGTTGTTGTAAGTACTCTTTGGTCATTTATTGATATTGCTTCTGCTCCTGTATTTCTTAATTCATTTACTATACTTAGTATGTCCATATCATGTAATAATAGTAAACTTGGGTCAAATACTGTTGCTGGATCTATATTACTATCTGTTAATGTTATAGTTACTCCTGGGCCTGTTACTTCAGTTAGTCCTATTATTTTGTTTCCTTCTTTTATTTGATTTTGTATATCTTCAAGTTCAGAGTTGTTTTTTGTGACTTCATCAAGTTTTGTGTTTAATTGATTATCTAAATTTTCTATTTCTTTTATTATATTGTCATATCTTTCTTTATATCTTAAAACTTCTGCTCTTAAGTTGTTTTCTGTGTAATTTTGGCTTACTGTTGTTCCACTATTTTCTACTGTTTTTATTTGAATACATATTCCTGCAGTTAATGCTAAACACATTATACCTAAAACAATACTTATTATTTTTCTGTTTGTCATAGTTTTCACTTCCTCTTATTAATGTTTATAAATTTATATTTTAAACTGATACTTTTTCTTTAAATCTAGGTTTAAAGTTTCCGTTTAAATCTCCATCTAGGTATATTTCACCTTCTATGCCTTCATTATCTTGCAATATTGCTTGTAACCATAATATTTTGTCACCTAAATTTGTTCCATCTCCTAAGTAGACAATTTTTTTTGCTTCGTCCATATAAACTGTATATTCATTTTTATTTGATATATCTATACTTGTTATTTGGCTTTCTAAATCGGCTGTTTTATATGCATCTGTTATTTGTATTACTATTTCTAATTTTTCCAAATCTTCATTTGATAATCTATTTCCTGCTTTTATTTCTTCTTCTTTTGTTTCTACTCCTTGCACTATAGGTACATCTGACTTTTCGTTTGAAATTTCTAATATGTATCCCTGATTATTTATATATGCATATCCATTTAGAAACTCTACATTATATGTTACTGTTCTTTCTTCTACTGATATTTGTACTTTATTTGGAAAAATTCTTTTTATTTCTACTTTTTCTATATATGGGTTTGTTTTTATCTGATTTATACATTTATTGCTTAAAAATCTAAAAATATTTTGATTTTTGGAAAGTCCTGATAAACTTATTATTTCATCTTGGCTAAGTTTTTGGTTATTTATTACTTCTATTTCTTGTATATTAAATATTGGGGATAGCATTGCAAAAGTAACTCCACCTATAATTATTACTAATAATGTAATTATTTTTAATATTCTTTTTATTCTTTTGATTTTTCTTTGCCTTTTTCTTTCGTTTTTATCTATTACTTTACGTTTGTTTTCGTTAATTCTTTTATTGTTTCTATTTGTCATTCCTATTACTGTTTCTGTTTCTAGGTCAAATTTATCTTTTTCATTTTGTTCTATTTTTTTTCTTGTTTTTATTCTTTTTTCTCGTTCTTTTATTTTCTTTTTTTCTTCTTTTATTTCTTCTTCTATATTTGTTTGTTTTATTGTTGGTACATAATATAGGTTATTTATTTTTTCTTTTTGAAATTTATCCAAATTTTAGCACCTCCAGAGGTCTTGTTTTTTTCTTTTCTATTTTAACATATTCTTTCTTAATTTTTCTACTATTTTTCAAAAAATTCAAATTTTTTGAACTTTTGGTCTATTAGTGTTTGAGAAATAAGTTTTACTTTTAATAATTTCGTAAAAATTTTTAAAGTTTGAAAGTTTTAAGAATTCACTCTTTTTGCTTTCAAACTTTAATATTTTAATTATGTTTTTTAAAATAATTTTTTAATAATTTTTTCTATATTTTTGTTCTTTATTAGTTCAAATTTTTACTGATATATTTAGTTTTTATTGACATATATTATTTTTATTAAATCTTATTTTTTGTTAAGCTTGTTTTCTAAATTTCTCTGCTTATCTCAATATTTGCTCCTAAACCTTGAAGTTTTTTATCGAATTGTTCATATCCTCTTAAAACAAATTCTATATTTTCAACAATAGTTATTCCTTTTGCTATTAGTCCTGCGGCAACTAATGCTGCACCTCCTCGCAAATCTGTGGCATTAACTGTTGCACCATATAATCTTCTTACACCTCTTATTATTGCACTTTTTCCTTCTATTGTAATTTTAGCTCCCATTTTGTTTAGTTCTTGCATATATTTAAACCTATTTTCAAATATATTTTCTATAATTACTGATGTACCTTTTGCTGTTACTAGCATTGCTCCAAATGCTGATTGCATATCTGTTGGAAATCCTGGATATGGCATTGTTTTTATATCTATTGCTTTTAATTTTTTTGGTGCTGCTATTTTTATTACCGTTTTTCCTATTTCAATTTTACTTCCCGCTTCTTCTAATTTTGTGATTATAGGTACTAAGTGTTTAGCATTTACATTTTGCAGTTCTACATTTCCATTTGTCATTCCTGCCATGCATAAAAAAGTTCCGGTTTCTATTCGGTCTGGCATTATATTGTAACTTACATCTTTTAGATTTTTTACACCTTCTATTTGAATTTCAGTACTTCCTGCACCTTTTATTTTTGCTCCCATTTTATTTAAGAAGTTTTGCAAGTCATTTATTTCTGGTTCTTGTGCTGCATTGGTGATTGTTGTGGTTCCTTCTGATAGAACACTTGCTAAAATGGCGTTTTCTGTTGCTCCTACACTTGGAAAGTCTAAGTTTATTTTTTCTCCTTTTATTTTTTCACATGTGCACATTATATTTCCATAGTTTTGGCTTGTAGTTATTCCTAACTTTTCAAATGCTTTTAAGTGTAAGTCTATGGGTCTTGAACCTATGTCACAGCCTCCTGTTTGTGATAGTTTGTGGATACATGAATTTTAAGTGAAACGCTAAGCCTCCATTTTCATAGAGTTCTTTGTACATTTCATCATTTAGGTTATATTCTTCTTTTTGCTCTTTTGTTATTTCTTTTGGATCAAATACTACGATTTTATCAAATAATCTTGAGAGCTCTTCTTTTGTTAGTCCGTTTTTCTTAATGTCATCTATTGCTTTGAAGATTAAATCTTCTTTATCCTCTAGCTTATTTAATGTATTAAACTTGTTTTCAGTTTCTTCTAGTTTTTCTTTCTCGTTTCTTATCTTTTTTTCTAATTCTTGTTTTTTGTCTTTATATATAAATTCTGGAATTAAGTCATTTAACTTATCTTCATATACTTGTTTGAATTGTTTTTCTAGTTTTTCTATAGTTTGATTATGCTTATTTAAGTCTTTTTCTAAAGTAACTTTATTTGTATTAATTGCTTTTACATTGTTCATCACAAAATCTTTAAATTCTGGATTGCTAATTAAGTTATCTATATATGCATTTACAATTTGGTCTAAATATTCTATT
>CALXUX010000033.1 GCA_944391785.1 uncultured Clostridia bacterium | reverse complement strand
TGTGAATTCTTAGTAATAATGTCCTGTTTTTTATTTTGAATTATTAGTAAAAATGTCTTAAGTTAATTTATAAAAAAATTTAAGTAATTATTAGTGAAAATGTCTCGTTAAAATAAAAGCTAATTATTAGTGAAAATGTCCCATTTTAGATATATCATTTTCTATATAAAAATATAGAAAGTGAGGAAAAAAAATGGAACTAAATGAAAAAGAACAAAAGAAGTATGAAGTTATTGAGAAAGTGATCAATACTAAAATTACTAAAAAAGAAGCAGAAACGATTTTAAATTTATCTATAAAACAGATAAATAGACTAATTATCGTATTTAAAAATGAAGGAAGGGAAGGTTTTATTCACAAAAATCGAGGAAAAACAAATCCAAATAAAAAAGACCTCAAGTTAATAAATGAACTTGAAGAATTGTATTTAACTGAATATTACGATTACAATTTTGAGGCCTTTTATGAAGAAATAGAAGATAAATATAATATATCATATCCCGTGATGTGCAAAGCTTTCAAAGAAGATGATATAATATCTCCTATTGCTCATAGAAAAACAATTAAATTATATAACAAAAGGATGGAAGAAGCAATATCAAAAACAAGTGAAAATGAAAAATCAGACGATTTAATGGAAAGTAAAATAGAATTATATAAAACAAGAAAAATAGAAGCAGAAAGAGCATATATAAGACGATCAAGTAATTTATATAGTTTTGGTCAAGAGGTACAAATGGATGCTTGTTTTAAAATATGGTTTGGGGACGTGCCATCAGCATTACATTTGGCTGTGGATAAAGCAACCAAAAAAGTATTATTTGGATGGTTTGAATATGAAGAATTAACAAGAGGATATTTTATTGTACTATTTCATATAATAATAAATCATGGAATACCAGAAAAAATAAAAGCTGATAATAGAAGTACATTTTCTGCAAATAACAATAAAAAGAAAAATAAGTTTAATACAACGCAATTCGGTAAGATATGTGAATATTTAGGAATAGTATTAGATACAACAAGTAATGCTGTATCAAAAGCAAATGTAGAAAGAGAAAATGGAACATTTAAGAATAGACTTATAGCTGAGCTAAGGCACGAAAAAATTACTGATATAGATAGAGCAAATAGATATTTAAATGAAGTTTTTATACCAAAAATGAATAAAAAGTTTTCCTATGATGTAGACGAAAAGAACTCAAAAATGAGAAAGAATGATTATGCGGAAGAACAATTAAATTTAATAATATCAGAAAAATATGAAAGAATTATAGATAATGCTTCAACAATAAGTTTTCAAGGTAAATATTATATTCCAATCGATACAGAAACGGGAGAAATAATGACATACAAAAGAAAAACAAAATGTACAGTAATAGTAGCTTATGATAGCACATATTGGTGTGAAATAGAAAATAATTATTATATATTACACGAAATACCAAAAAGAGCAAAAATAGAGCAATCAGCAGAACAAGAAGTTAAAGGAAAAAAAGAAAAGACAAAATATATTCCACCAGCAAATCATCCATGGAGAAAAGATATGAAGAAATTTTTTAACAAATAATTTAACATATAATAAAAAATGTCTCATTAGTTAATAGGACATTTTCACTAATAAATGACGTAAAACTAATGGGACATTTTCACTAATAAATGGCGTAACAAACTTCTAAAATAAATCGGACATTTTCACTAATAAATGAATTTAAAAGTTGGGACATTTTCACTAATAAATCACATAAGCAGAATTTATTATATAATTTAGCTTTAATATTAAAAAAAAATATGTTATAATAAGCAAGGAGGTAATTTATGCCAAAATTTTTTATAAATGAAAATCAAATAAAAGAAAACCAAATTTATATAAAAGGACAAGATGTAAAACACATAGAAAAAGTACTAAGAAATAAAATAGGTGACGAAATAGAAATATGTAATAAAGATAACTCACAAAATTATTTATGCATAATAAAAAAAATCAATGAAGATAGCATAGAATGTGAAATAAAAGACAAAATTGATACACAAGCAGAGCCAAAAATAAAAGTTACAATATTCCAAGGGTTACCAAAATCAGAAAAAATGGAATTAGTTATCCAAAAATCAGTTGAACTAGGAGCACATGATATAGTACCAGTTGAAATGGAAAGATGTGTAGTAAAACTAAATTCCAAAGACAAAATCAAAAAAATTGAAAGATGGCAAAAAATATCAGAAGTTGCAGCAAAACAGTGCAAAAGAAATATCGTACCAAAAATACATAATGTAAAAACTATAAAAGAAATTTGCAATTTAGCAAATAATTATGATATATTATTGGTAGCATATGAAAACGAAAAAGAAAACACATTAAAAAAAGAAATAAAAAACTTATTAAAACAAGAAAAACAAGAACTAAAAATAGGAGTATTAATAGGACCAGAAGGTGGAATATCAACAAATGAAATAGAAACATTAAGAAAAAATAATGCTAAAATTATAACTTTAGGGTCAAGAATACTAAGAACAGAAACAGTTGCACTAAATATCTTAAGTATATTAATGTATGAATTTTAAAATAATCTAAAAAATAAAAAGCAAAGAAAGGGTAGAAAAATTTATGGAAAATAAATTTAATGACAAAAATATGATAAAAGACATTTTCTTTAATATAATAAAAGCAATAATTTTAATATTATATTTTTTTGCATTAAACATCAGTTATAAATACATAAAAAATATAGAAATATATGATTATATAAAAATATTTTCAATAATTTTCTTAGGATTAGGAATTATAAATTTAGAAAAAGCATATAAAAAAGAAAGTGGAAAAAGTGCTTTATTTTCAATAGAATTATTCATAATATCAGCACATTCTGTATCAGTTGAATATGTAATAAATAAATTTGGATTTGATATACAAATATATTTACTTGCATCATCATATATTTTTGCAATATATTATGTTTTAAAATCTATAATAATATACACAAAAGCAAGAATGAAATATTTAAAAAGCTTTAGTGATGTACCAGAAATTGTAAAACAAGAAAAACCAAAAATAAAAGAAGCAAAGAAAAAAGAAGAAAAAAATCAGCAAGAAAAAAATACACAAGAAGAAAAGCAAGAAATAGAAAATCTTCAAACTGACGAACAAAATGAAAAAACAAAAGAAACAAAAGAAAAACAAAATATTAAAGAAGAAAAAGATAAAGCAGAAACAAATAAAAAACAAAAAAATAAAGACAAAAGAGAAAAAGCAAAAACAAAAGAAAACAAAATAGATACAAACAAAAAACAAGAAGCAAATGAAAAAAATGCTGAAAAAAATACTGAAAAAATTACAACCGAAAAGCCAACAACTAAAGCTAAAACAGTTAAGGCAAAAACAACTGAAAATAAAACAAATAAAACTAAAACAGCTAAAAGTAAAACAGCTAAAGCCAAAACGGCTGAAAATGAAACAGCTAAAACTAAAACATCTAAAACCGAAACAGCTAATGCAAAAAACAACTAATGCCAAAACAGTTAAAAGCAAAACAAAAAAAGAGGTAAAATAAAATGATAAAAAGCATGACAGGATATGGAAAAAGTAATTTAAGTATAAACGAAAGAAGTTATCAAATAGAAATAAAAGGAGTAAACCATAGGTATTTAGACATATCTGTAAAAATACCAAAACAACTAAGTTATTTAGAAGAAATAGTAAAAAAAGAAATTATATCTAAAATAAAAAGAGGAAAAATAGATGTAACAATAACATTTGAAAACAATAGCAAAGAAGGAAAAAATATAAAAATAAACACGGAAATAGCCAAAATGTATATAAATGAACTAAAAAAACTAGCACAAGAAGAAAATATCTCATCAAATATAGAAGTAACAGAAATATCAAAATTTCCAGATGTACTATCAATACAAAATACAGAAGACGAAGAAACCATAAAAAAAGAAATTCTAGAAGTATTAGAAAATGCAATAAATAATCTAATAAAAATGAGAATAATAGAAGGAAGCAAAATTTGTGAAGACTTAAAACAAAGAATAAGTAAAATAGAAAAAGAAATTCAAAAAATATCCTCAATATCTACTAGACTTATTGAAGAATATGTAGTAAAATTAGAAGCAAGAATAAAAGAAATAACAAAAACAGAAGAAATTGATAAATCACGAATAGCTCAAGAAGTTGTGATATATGCTGATAAATCATCAATAGAAGAAGAACTTACAAGACTAAAAAGCCATATAATGCAATGTAAAAATTTACTAAATTCAACTGAACCAGTAGGAAAAAAGTTAGACTTCATAATTCAAGAAATGAACAGAGAAACAAACACAATAGGTTCAAAATCATATAGTTTAGAAATTACAAATGGAGTTATAGAAATAAAAACAGAGCTTGAAAACATAAGAGAACAAATTCAAAATATAGAATAGGAAGGATTGATATTTTATGCAATTAGTAAATATAGGATTTGGTAATATTGTTTCAGCATCAAGAATAGTAGCAATTGTAAGTCCAGAATCGGCACCAATAAAAAGAATGGTACAAGAGGCAAAAGACAATAAAACTGCAGTAGATGCTACATATGGAAGAAGAACAAGGGCAGTCCTAATTATGGATTCAGGGCACATAATATTATCAGCAGTTCAACCAGAAACTGTAGCAAGCAGGCTTGATAAAGACATAGGCACAATGCAACCTATAACAGAAGAAGAAAAAGAATAGAAAAATAATCTAAAAATAAACTTAAAAATAAGTTAAAAAATTGGAGGTAATGTAAAATGATGGTAAAACCAACAGTAGGTGAACTACTAGAAAAGGTAGAAAACAGATATTCATTAGTTATAGCAACATCAAAAAGAGCAAGACAATTAGCACTTGGTGCAGAACCACTAACAACAAAAAAAGAAGCATCATATGTAACTCTAGCAGCAGATGAAATAGCAGAAGGGAAGGTCACAATATGCTAGTAATTTTATCAGGAGTATCAGGAGCAGGAAAAGATACAATAAAAAAAGAACTAATAAAAAGAATGGAAAATGTAATATCCCTACCTTCATACACTTCAAGAGCTGCAAGAGAAGGCGAAGAAGAAGGAGTACAATATCATTTCATAACAAAAGAAGAATTTGTAGAAAAAATAAGAAATGACGAATTCTATGAATATGACATACACCACAACAACTATTATGGAACATCAAGAAAATTAATGAACGAAAAAATCCAAAGTGGAAAAATAATAGTAAAAGATATAGAAGTAAATGGGACAGAAAACCTAATAAAAATATTACAAAACGAAACAAAACTAGTAACAATCTTTCTAAAAGTAGAAAGAGAAGAATTAAAGAAAAGATTACTAAACAGAGGAGATAATCTATCAGAAGAAGACATGGAAATAAGACTAGGCAGATTAGACTATGAAGAATCAAAAATAGGCTTATACGACTATGTAATAAAAAACGACGAATTAGAAAAAACAGTTCAAATCATAATGACAATTATAGAAAATGAAAAAAGAATAGAAGAAAATATGACATTTAATTGCAGATAAAACTGTAATATGTTATAATATTTATACTAAAGTAAAAAAGAGGTGCAATAATGTTAGCAATACTTGCAATAATATATATATTAATTTTTTTAATATTTGGACTAGTTTTATTTTCAATAATGCAAATTAAACTAGCAGGAATAAAAGTAAAAGATTTTTGGGGATTTATAGAGGCAAACCAATTACTTGACAAATTATATAAATTTGCAATGCAATACAACAATATGTCTCCACAAGAACAAGTAATATATTTATCAGAAGCCGAAAAAATATTTACAGCATTTGATAAAATACCACAAGAATTGTGGAGCGAGGAATATGAAAAATATAAACAAGTATTAAAAAAATATAATGATATAAAAATGATAAGATGGGCCTCAAACTAATAACATATAAAAATAAAATAATAGGTCTTAAGCAAAAGATCTATTTTTTTGTAAAAAAGAAAAATTAAAAACCACATAAAAAGCAATAAAAAGCATAAAGGAGAAAAATAAATGTTGGGAAAAACAGAAAACTTAAAAAAAGCTAGAATCATATTTTTAATATTAATGATAATCACAGCAATAACAATATTTATATTTTCAAGTCAAGATGGCGAAAAATCAACAGCAACAAGTGATGGATTTATCAAAAAAATAGTAACAATAATAAAAGGAGAAAACATCGAAGAAGAAGAGCTACAAAAAATTACAGACCAAATTAGCTTCTATGTAAGAAAAATGGCACATTTTACAATATACACAATATTTGGAATAACAACATATGGTTTTATAAATACATATAAAATAAAATTAAATAAAAAAATATTAATATCACTACTAATAGGAATAATATATGCAAGTTCAGACGAATTTCATCAACTATTTTCAAATGGAAGATCGGCAAGCATAAAAGATGTAGGTATAGATACTCTAGGAGTAATAGTTGGAATTTTATTAATGCATGCAATCTACAAAATAATCCAAAAAGTCAAAAATAAAGACAAAAATATGGACAAAAAAATATAATAATGATATAATTTTGGAAACAAAAAGAAAGAAGAGGGATATTATGCAAGGAAAACACGTAAATAATAATTATAGAGAAGAAAATTCTTCAAGAAAAGGACAAAAAAAGAAACGTACAGGACTTAAAGTATTTGGAATTATAGTATTAGTACTAATAATAATACTAGTAGCAATAGTAGGAGCAACATATTGGTACATAACAGACAAACTAGGAAAAATTCAACATGTTGATATAGACATAAGTCAGCTAGATATATCTGAACAAGCAGAGCAAAACCTATCGGGATTTAGAAATATAGCACTATTTGGAATAGATAGTAGGTCAATAGATGACTATGGAGAAGGAAATAGAAGTGATTGTATAATAATTGCAAGTATAAATAACTCAACAAAAGAAGTAAAACTATTATCAGTATACAGAGACACATATGTGCAAATCGAAGGACATGGGTTAGACAAAATAACACATGCATATTCATATGGTGAAGCACCACTTGCAATAAGTACATTAAATACAAACTTAGACCTAAATATAAAAGAATTTGTAACAGTAAACTTTGATGCAGTAGCAGAAGCAGTAAATGCGCTAGGTGGAGTAACAATAGATGTAGAACCAGAAGAAGTACAATACATAAACAGCTATATTAATGAAACATCAAAAGTAACAGGAATAGGAACAAGCAAAATTTCAGGCTCAGGAAGACAAACTCTAGATGGTATCCAAGCAGTAGCATATGCAAGAATCAGATACACAGCAGGAGGAGACTACAAAAGAACAGAAAGAATGAGAACAGTAGTAGAAGCAATGTTTAATAAATTAAAAACAAAAAGCATAGGAGAAATAAATTCTTTTGCAGATAAAGTATTACCACTAATATACACAAACATCGACTCAGGCGATATAATAGCAATGATACCAGACTTATTACAATACAAAATAACAGAAAGCATAGGTTGGCCATATGAAACAAAAGGAATAACACTAGACAGATGGTATGGAATACCAGTAACTTTAGAAAGCAATGTATCACAACTACACAAGGAGCTTTTTGGAGAAGAAAACTATGAACCATCAAGTATAGTGCAAGATATAAGCAATAAAATAGTAACAAAAACAGGATACAGCAAATAAAAATGCAAGTACACTAGAAAACAAATACAACAAAGAAAGATACAAATAAATATAATAGGGGGAACTTGTAATGAACGCAAGATACAATGTCAATGAAGAAATAGTATTAGACAGAAATATAATAGTACCTGAAATAATGGAAACAGCAAAAAAAGTAAAATATACAATGGTAAAAAGAATATTAGATGTAATAATTTCAAGCATAGCACTTATCTTATTATCACCAGTATTCTTAATAATAGCAATTATAGTAAAAATAGACTCAAAAGGACCAGTATTTTATGCACACAAAAGAATAGGAAAAGATGGAAAAGAAATAAAAATATACAAATTCAGAACAATGTATGAAAATGCTCGGTGAAATGATAAAAGATTTTACACCAGAGCAAATGTTAGAATGGAAAACAAACTACAAATTAAAAGATGACCCAAGAGTAACGAAAGTAGGAAATATCTTAAGAAAAACAAGCCTTGATGAACTACCACAACTAGTTAATATTATAAAAGGAGAATTATCAATTGTAGGGCCAAGACCAGTAGTAGATGAAGAACTAGAAAAATATGGAGAAAATAAAAATAAATTTTTAAGTGTAACTCCAGGCCTTACAGGATATTGGCAAGCAAATGGAAGAAGCGAAACTACATATGAGCAAAGAATGCAAATGGAATTATATTATGTAGACAATATGAATTTTAAATTAGATCTACAAATATTTATAAAAACATTTTCAGCAGTTATAAAAAAAGAAGGAGCAGTTTAAGTGAAAGATGTCAAAATAATAGTAGCAACACATAAAAAATATGAAATGCCAAAAGAAGATATATTTATGCCAGTCCAAGTAGGAAGCGAAGGAAAAGAAACTTTAGGCTACCAAAAAGATAATGAAGGTGAAAATATATCTTCTAAAAATCCGTACTATTGTGAATTAACAGGAATGTACTGGACTTGGAAAAACTTAAAAAATGAATATATTGGTTTAGTACATTACAGAAGATATTTCACAAAAGCAAAGTTTTTACCAAAAAATACACAAAAAAAACTTGAAAAAGTATTAAACAAAAAACAAATAGAAAAAATTTTAGAAACAACAGACATAATACTACCTAAAAAAAGAAAATATTATATAGAAACAATATACTCTCATTATAAACATACTATGTATGTAGAACCATTAGACGAAGTAGGAAAAATTATAAAAGAAAAATACCCTACATATTATAAAGAATTCGAGAACTTAAAAAAACGCAGGTCAGGCCATATGTTTAATATGTTTATAATGAAAAGAGAAATATTTAACGATTATTGCAACTGGCTATTTCCAATACTTTTCGAACTAGAAAAAATAGTAGATCCAAAAAAATACAATGATTTTCACGCAAGATACTTAGGAAGAATCTCAGAAAGATTACTTGATGTTTGGATAAATACAAATAATTTAAAATATAAAGAAGTAAAGGTAATGTACCTTGGAAATACAAATTGGGTAAAGAAAATATCATCAGTAATAATTGCGAAAATAACAGGAAAAAAATATGAAAAAAGTTTCTAAAGTTTAATACATTAAAAAATCTTACAATATAAAAATAAAAAATATACTTCATTAATATTATAAAATTTGAGAATTTTAAACAATTAAATTAATAAAACAATAAATTTTGTAAAAATAGGTGAAAAAAGTGGAAGATTTAATAACAGTTATAATACCTGTATATAAAGTAGAAAAATACCTAGAAAAATGTGTAAAAAGCATATGTTATCAAACATATAAAAATCTAGAAATAATATTAGTAGATGATGGCTCACCAGATAATTGTGGAAAAATGTGTGATGAATATGCAAAAACTGATTGCAGAATAAAAGTTATACACAAAGAAAATGGAGGACTATCAGATGCAAGAAATGCAGGAATAAAAATTGCAACAGGAAAATATATTGCATTTGTAGATTCAGATGACTATGTATCAAACGACTATATAGAATACATGTACGAAATGTTAAAAAAAGAAAATGTAAAAATCTCTATATGTGGAATAGAAAATGTATGGAAAAATGGAAAAATAGAAGAAAATAGCAATGCAACAAACACATATCATAAGCTTTCAGCAAAGCAAGCATTAGAAAATTTACTATATGCAGAAGGAATAGAAATATCAGCATATGGAAAATTATATTCAAAAGAACTATGGGATGACATAGAATTTCCAAAAGGAAAAGTATATGAAGATACAGCAATAATGTATAAATTATTTGAAAAAGCAAAAGTTTTAGTATATGGAGAAAAAAAATGCTATTACTATATAGCAAGAATTGGGTCAATCTCAAAATCTAAAGGATTTAATAAAAAAGAAGAAGACTATATAAATCACACAAATCAAATGCTTGAATACATAAAAAACAACTATCCAGACCTTACAGAAGCAGTAAAAAGGTTTGATATATATGCAAATTTTAGAATATTAAGAATGCTAATTTATACAAAACCTAGAAATAGAAAAATGGAAAAAGAAATAATTGCAAAAATTAAAGAAAACCAAAAAGATGTATTACATAACAAAAGAACACCAAAAAGAGATAAAATAGCAATTATATCACTTAAAATGGGACTACCTATATTTAAAATTATGTGGACAACATATTGCAGGCTAACAGGTAGAATATAAATATTTATTTAAATTCATTAAGAGAGGAGATATGATATAAACTACTATATCATAATAAAAATATGATTGTATATATAATAATGATATTAATATCTTTAATATTTTTAATTTTAGCAGAAAAAATGAAAAAAAAGGAATTAAAATTACTAATGTATATTTTAGCAGTAGTTCCTTTTTTCCTTGTCTCAATACTAAGATATGATGTTGGAACAGATTATTTAAAAAGATATGTTTATGACTATAATAGAATGGCAGAAGGAATTAATGTAGAAAATTTTGAAATAGGATTTAAATTGTTAATTCAAATATGTTTAATATTTACAAAAAGTCCAAATATTTTATTTATAGTAACAAGTGCAATAATTTTAGGATTTATTATGACAACAATTTATAAAAGATCTAAAAATATAATATTAAGTGTTATAATATTTTTCTTAGGAGGATTCTTCTTTGATTCATTAAACTTAGTAAGACAATATGTAGCAATGAGTATTATTTTATTTGGATATAAATTTTTAATAAAAGATTCAAAAGAAACAGATGATGCAAATAGTATAAAAAGTATAAGAGATATAAAAAGCATAAAAGATATAAAAAGAATAAAAAATTTGAAATATATAGTTTCTTATATAGTATGTGTAATAATTGCAGTAACAATGCATAGTTCAAGCATTGTAGCTTTATTATTAGTAGTATTAAATAAAAAAGAAATAATGAACTGGAAATGGGTAATACCTGTAAGTATATTAATATTACTATTAAATGAAAAGCTTCTAGGATTACTAGGACTTGTTTTGCAAAATACTAGATTTAATGTATATTTAACAGGAAATATGGCAAGAGGAGAAGTCTCAGTTTTATATATATTAGAAAATTTATTAGTTTATGGATTTATGTATTATATTTTTGCAAAAAACAAAAAAGCCCAAAAGACTGGAAAAGAAGATATACTTTTATTAAATATTCAAGGTTTATCATTATTTATAACAGTCTGTGGTGCATGCCACATGCAATTTTCTAGAATAGCTTTATATTTTTTTGTTTTCCAAATAATATCAATCCCTTATTATATAAGTGTAATGCCTGTAGAAGAAGTAAAAAAAGACTTGGATAAAATCTTTAAAGGGAAAATTAGTTTTGAAAAACATATTGGAAAAATGAAACAAATTGTAAGTGGTTTGGTAGTTGTTTGTTTACTAGGACTTTTTTGGTATACAAATATAAAAAATAATAATAATGAGGTTGTACCATATAAGAGTATAATAAATAAAGATATAGAAATAAAATGAATCGGTTAAATAAAAAGGACACTTTTCTTGTTGTATACGGAAAAATCCAATTAGAGTCCAAGATAAAAGCCGATTTCCTATACAATAAAAAAGCATAATAAACCCTTTTAAAAGAAAGGAAATAAAAATGGAAAGTGAAAAAGTATCAATAATAATGCCTGCATATAATGCTGAAAAAACCATAAAAAAAGCAATCGAATCAGTCATAAATCAAACATATAAAAATATAGAATTAATAATTATAGATAATGGTTCAACAGATAATACAAAACAAATTATAAAAAAATACGAAAATGAAAATAAAGATAAAATAAAATACGTATATGAAGAAATACCAAATGTAAGTAATGCCAGAAATAAAGGAATAGATTCAAGCACACGGAAAATATTTAACATTTATAGATTCTGATGATATATTTGAAAAAAACTTTATAGAAAAAATGGTAACAAATATACTTAAAACAAAATCAGAATTGGTAACATGTGCATATAAAACAGTATATAACAAAAAAATATGGGATTTAAAAGAATATAGAGAAATAGAAAATACAAAAAATATAAAAAAATATTTAGAAATATTAAAAGAAAGTTATCTATTTAATGAATTATGGAATAAATTATATATCCTTGAAATTATAAAGCAAAACAAAATATATTTTGATAGAAACTATGAACTAGGAGAAGATTTTATTTTTAATATTGATTATATAAAAAATATAAAACAGGCAAGTTATATAAATGAAGCACTATATATTTATACAGATGGGCAAGAAGGATTAAATTTAAAATACCGAAAAAACAAATTTGAAATAGAATATAAATTAACTAAAAAACTAGAAGAATTTTATAAAGAAAAAGGATATAATTTAGACTATATATATAACCGTTTTGCAAGAGTTTATTATAATGGAATATTAAATATATATAATCCAAATAATAAAGCCTGCAAAAAAGAAAAAGAAAATCAGTTAAAAGAATTTATAAACAAAGATAAATATAAAAACGACCTAAAAATTTTAAAAGGAAAAGTAACAGATAAAAAATTTAAAATTGCTATAAATTATTTTTTTACAAAAGGAATATTTCCAATAAAAATATTTGTATTTTTAAATAACATACGTAAAAGTTAAATAAAAAATCTAATTATAATACAAAAAATTTAGATAAAAAAGGAAAGAATAAAACATGAAAATATATATAAATGCATATCTAGCAGAAAATTTAGGAGACGATTTATTTATAAAAATATTAACAGAAAAGTATCCAAATCATAAATTTTATAGTATATCAAGAGGATTTAAAAATTACACAAAAAATAATTTGAAGGTATATTCAAACACATACATATTTAGAGTCTTAAAAAAATTCCAACTAGAAAAATATTTAGCAAATAGATATGACCTAGTAGTTTCAATAGGTGGAAGCATGTATATAGAAAACAATGACAGCAAAAGAGACTTTTCTCTTGGAAAAAATAAATATTATGTATTAGGAAGCAATTTTGGCCCATACAAAACACAAGAATATTTTAATAATATACATAATTTTTTTGAAAAAGCAGAAGATGTAGTATTCAGAGAAAAATATTCATACGAATTATTTAAAGACTTGCCAAACGTAAGATATGCATCAGATATTGTATTTAATTTAAATACAGAAAAAATAAAAAACACAAACCGCAAAAAAGTTATATTCTCAATAATATCTTGTAAATACAAAATGGGAATAGAATATCAAAAACAATATGAAGAAAAAATGATTGAAATGATAAAATATTTTAATCAAAATGGATATGAAATATGCTTAATGTCATTTTGCAAAGCCGAAGATGATGAAGAAGCAATAGAAGAAATTATAAAAAAATGCACAGATGACCTAAAACAAAAAATAGAAAAATATTATTATAGAGGAAATGTTGAAGAAGCACTAGATATAATAGGAGATGCAAGTGTAATGGTTGGAAGTAGATTTCATGCAAACATAGTAGCATTATTACTTGGAAAAAAAGTAATACCTGTATTATATAGTGACAAAACAAAACATGTAATAGAAGACTTAAAATTAGACTTAGAAATGATAGACATAAGAAACATAAAAGATTTTCATGCAGAAAAACTAACAGGAATCTTATCAAATGACCAAGAAAAAAATAAAGCAAAAATTATAAATGCTATAGAAGGTTCAAAAAAACAATTTGAAAAATTAGACGAAGTATTAGGAAAGGAAAAATAATGGGAAAAGGAAAAGCTTTACTAAAAAACACAGCAATAGTATCAATAGGAAAAATATCAACACAATTAATAACATTTTTCTTACTACCTATTTATACAGCAGTACTAACAAATGAAGAATATGGTGTAGTAGATTTATTAAACACACTAGTTAATCTTTTTCTGCCAATAGTAACACTGCAAATAGAGCAAGGAGTATTTAGATATTTAATAGATTGCAGAAAAGACCAAAACAGGCAAACAGTAGTAATTACAACAGTAATGAGATTTATAGTAATACAATCACTTGCATATATAGTAATAATATTAATAGCAAGCAGTTTTATAAACAACCAATACAAATATTTCCTAGCAGGAAACCTAATAGTCTCAATCTTCTCTACCATATTACTACAAATAAGTAGAGGTTTAGGAGATAATAAAAAATATGCAATAGGAAGCTTTATATCAGGATTTGTAGTAGTAATATTAAATGTAATATTAATAGTTGCATTCCACTTAGGAGCATATGGAATGTTACTTGCAACATTAATCGGAAACTTAGCTTGTGCGATATATATATTTATTAGCAAAAAAATATATAAATATATAAAAATCAAACAAAATGACAAACAATTATTAAAAGAAATAATAAAATACTCAATCCCACTAGTACCAAATATGATTTCATGGTGGATAGTAAATGCCTCAGATAGAACCATAGTAACAGCAGTACTTGGAATAGCACAAAACGGAATCTATTCAGCAGCAAACAAATTCACAAATGTATTTTCAAGTCTATATAGTGTATTTAACCTAACCTGGACAGAATCAGCAGCAATAAACATAGACTCAGAAGACAAAGACGAATTCTTCAGCAAAATATTAGATGTTACAATAAGATTCTTTGGAGCACTAGCACTAGGAATAATAGCATACCTACCATTTGTATTCCCAATACTAATAAACGAAAGCTTTAGCGAAAGCTATAACCAAGTACCAATATTAATGATAGGAAGTATGTTTAACATACTAGTAAGCTTCATAGGATCAATATATGTAGCCAAAAAAATGACAAAAGAAATGGCAAAAGTATCAATATTTGCTGCAATAATAAACATAGTAACAAACTTAATTATGATAAAATTCATAGGCCTATATGCAGCCTCAATATCAACATTACTTGCATATTCAATAATGTTTATATTAAGATATATAGATGTAAAAAAATATGTAAAATTAAAAATGAAAAAAAGCTTAATAATATCAATAACATTCTTTACAATAATATCAGTAATAACATATTACATACAAAATGATATATTAAATATATGCAATGCTTTAATAATAACAATATATGCAATTATAATAAACAAATCAAGTGCAAAATTCGTATTAGAAAGTTTTATTAGCAAATTTAAAAAAAATGGTTAATCGTGACCAGGTCACGATTAACCATTTTTGGTCATTTCGTACCTGTCCCAGATTAACCAAAAAATTTTTGTCATATCTTGGAAAACTATTGAATAAAAAATGATTAAATGATATAATTAGTTCGAAAAAAAGGGGGGTTTTTATGAAGATAAAAAATAAGATTTTTTTAGCAATTTTTATGTTTTTTATAGGAATTATCCTATGTAGCAATCAATCACATGCTTCTAATACAAATACAAATGATTATTCAATTGATATACCAAGTACTTATAAGGTTACAATAACATCAAATACATTGGAAGCAGAGAGTACAGATGGGCAAAATATGATTATGATTGAGACACAAGCAAAAACTAATCAATATGTTATTTCAGAGTCATACATAAATTATATGAAAGAATATTTGGCAGAAACTTTAGGTAGCAATTTTATTCTAATAGATAGTGATCTAATAGAGCAAAATGGATGTAAAGGAATGGATTTAAAATACTGCCAAATAGAAAGTGGAATTTATGTATATGTTAATGTATTTCAATTTGTTTCAGATAATAAAGCATATACTTTTATGATTATGTCATTAAATCAAAGTTATTTAACATCAAATGAGAAAAATAATATAGTAAAATCATTCAAAATCAAAGATACAGTAAATTCTTCAATTGGAATACCTTTTACAGATGTTCCAAGTAATTCATGGTATTATAATGCAGTAAGATATACATATGAAAAAAATATGATAAAAGGAATTAATGATTATACTTTTTCACCTAATGAAAATTTGACAAGAGCAATGCTAGTTACAATCTTGCACAGAATGGAAGGTGCACCTTACGTGCCAGGAACAAGTAAATTTCCAGATGTGCAAAATACAAAAGAATATTATTATGTAGCAGTAAAATGGGCAGTGGCAAACAATATAGTAAGTGGATATAATAATGGAAAATTTGGACCAAATGACCCAATTACAAGAGAACAATTAGCAGTAATTCTTAATAAATATTGCAGATATAAGGGAAAATATAAGGCAAAAACAGGAGATTTAACTAAATTTAAAGATGGAAATAAAGTGTCAAATTTTGCAATTTGGGAAATGAGATGGGCAGTTGGAACTGGTGTAATTACAGGAACAAATGAAAATACAATAAACCCACAAGGTACAGCAACACGTGCAGAAGTTGCAGCAATGCTTCATAAATATAGCATTAATATTAAATAGAAAAAAATAAGGAGTATTCATTAATAATTTAATAAAAACTCCTTATAAAATTTATAAAAAAAGAAATATATGTTTATAAAAATATATAAATTGTGTATAAACATATAAAAAGGGGATACTATGGAAAAAAATAAAATAATTATAATGAGTTTAATTTTAATAATATTAATTGGAATATCAAATATTGTTCTAGCAGAAGATTCAAATGATATAATTGAATTTAAAAGTAGTGAATTAAAAGAAATATTGCTAAATAATGGAACTGATATGAATAAAGATGGAAATATAAGTGTTCAAGAAATGAGCAATGTTTATAGTATATATAATGTAGACAAAAACGTAAAAGACTTATCAGATTTAAAATATGCAACAAATCTTTCATATTTATCAATTTCATATGAAGGTTATGATATATCTCCAT
>CALXUX010000032.1 GCA_944391785.1 uncultured Clostridia bacterium | reverse complement strand
AAACAAACAACATGACAATAAAAAATCGAATAAAAAAATATTAAAAAATTTTCAAAAAATAAAAAAATTATAAAGCTAAATGTTCTCAATTAAAAATAAGTTATAGTAATTTAATTTAAGTTATATGCTTAATTATAAATTCACAAATTCCCACTATATTATATGTTTATATTTCACTATTATGTTACTATTTTTTATACTATATTTTTTCTATGTTATTTTCTTGTTCTATACATCCATATTATATTAATTTATCTTCTTCAAACTTATTATAACAATCAATATACTTTTTATCAATATTTTTTTGCTATTGTTAATGATTTTTATTATTGTAAAAATTTGGTTCTACTATAAAATACAATCTAGTAAAAATTTGTTTATGTTTTTAGCGCTGCTATTAATTTTTAAGTTATTGTGTATTTCTACTATTTAATGCTTTGTAGGAGTGAAATTTTATTTTTTAAAATTAAACACCTAAGCTACTTTTTATTAAGTAACTTAGGTGTTTATATAAATAGTTCAATTATTAATGATTAACCAATTTATTTACTATAAGCAAATATTTTCTAATTTTTTATATTTTGGATATTCTTTTTTAATTTTTTCAAGTTTTAAATATTTTCATCATTATTGAGCTAGTTATTTGATTTATATTTACTTATATTTCTTGTATTATGTTTTGTTGAAATGTAATTTAAGCAATATTTTTTAATGTAAATTTGAGTATTTTAAAAATTTTATGCAAACTCTAAACTTCTTCTGACAATTTTTTTGTACTATTTTTGTATTCTATGTAATCTTCAACTAAAATTTTTATAATTGCAATAACTGGAACTGCTATAAACATTCCAAACATTCCGAAGAATGCTCCTCCAACTGTAACTGAAAATATAACAAGTAGTGGACTAATTTTTAGTGATTTTCCTACAATTTTTGGATTTATTATATTTGCATCTATTTGTTGCAAAATTATTACTATAATTAGCATCCATATTGTTTGTGATAATCCTCCTGTAATTAGTGTGATTATTGCTGCTATACCACATGCTATTATTGCTCCAAAATATGGAATCATGTTGAAAAATCCTATAAAAGCTCCTAAGAATGGTGCATATTTTACTCCCATTATTGCTAATGCAACTGATACTAGTATTCCTACTATTACAGCATCTAAAAATTGTGAAGCTATAAATTTAAAAAATATTGCATTTGAATTATCAAAATATTTTCCTAAATTGTTATATGTTTTCTTAGGGAAAATTGCACTTGCAAGTTTTTTTAAAAAATCTAGTATTTGCTTTCTTTCTATTAGTATATATATAGATACTATTATTGCTATTACTAAGTCTACTATGCTAAATACTGCGCTTATTGCACTGCTTACATATTCTATTATTTTATCAATTTGTAAATATTGCTTTAGATCTAATGATTGAATATATTGTATAGCTTGATTTACTATTTCACTTTTCCATATTGAATCTTCAGGTAGTTCGTTAAAGTTGTTTATTGTGTTTTCAATATATGATTGTATGTTGTTAAATAAGTCTACTACACTTTGAAATATTATTGGAAAAATTAATATAGCAAATATTGCTATTACTAGAATGGCTATAAAATATACTGTAAATACTGATAATGTTCTTGCTTTTTTGTTTATTAATTTGAATTTACTTTTTTGGTAAATTTTTTCGAATTTTTTGCTCGGGATATATAGTAAGTATGATATGAATATTCCAACCAAGAATGGTGTTAAGACTCCTAAAAAAGTGTGTATTGCATTCATTACATCTGAAAAATTGTCTAATGCTTTATATACGACAATAACTGCAACTGCAAATCCGAACCAGTATAGCCATTTTTTCCAACTATTTTTTATGTTGTTCACTTTTATCATTCCTTCCTATTTTGCTTTGTTTCTATATATTGGAGTTTAACTTTATATAGTATTTGGTGCTTAGTTTTTAATCTTTTATTATTAATCCTACTGGACAATGATCACTTCCTAATACTTTGTCAAAAATTAGTGCATCTTCAATTTTGTCTTTTAAGCTATCTGAGACAATAAAATAGTCTATTCTCCAGCCTATGTTTTTTTCTCTTGCATGACCCATATATGACCACCAACTATAACAGTCTGTTTTGTCTGGATAGATATAACGGAAAGTGTCTATAAACCCTGCATCTAGTAGTTTTGTCATTTTTTCTCTTTCTTCATCTGTAAATCCTGCATTTCCTCTATTTGTTTTTGGATTTTTTAGGTCTATTTCTTTGTGTGCTACATTTAGATCTCCACACATTATTACTTGCTTTTTACTGTTTAATTTTAATAAATACTTTCTAATTTCGTCTTCCCAAACTTGCCTGTATGCTAGTCTTTCAAGCTCTCTTTTGGAATTTGGGGTATATATATCAACCATATAGAATTTTTCAAATTCTAATGTTATGACTCTTCCTTCTTTGTCATGTTCTTCTATTCCTATTCCATAGGTGACATTTAGGGGTTCTTTTTTTGTAAATATTGCTGTTCCTGAATATCCTTTTTTTTCTGCACTATTCCAATAACTTTTATATCCATCGAATTCTAAATCTACTTGACCTACTTGGCATTTTGTCTCTTGCAAACAAAATATATCTGCATCTACTTCTTTAAAAAATTCTTTAAATCCTTTATTTAGTGCTGCTCTTATTCCATTTACGTTCCAAGAAATTAGTTTCATTTTTAATCTCCTCTTCTATATATTATAAATTAATATTACTTATTATAACATAAAATTATGTTATTTCATATAGTATATGTTAATTTTTATGCTATTTTGTGCTATTTGTTTATTATAGATAATAACATAATGTGTAAAATTGCTTGATTTTTTTAATGGTTAATTCGAACCAGGTCACAAATAGCCAAAAATGGTTAATTCGAACCAGGTCCCAAATGACCATTTTTGGTCATTTGGGACCTGGTTCGAATTAACCATTTATGGTACGAATTAACCATTTTCTTATTTATGTTCTTTTTTCTTGTAGCTTATTAATAGTCCAACTGTTATGACTAATATTATTTCTATTATTCCTATTACAACTATTTTTTCTGTTTTGTTTTCTCCTGTTGCTATTGTTAGTATCATTTCTGATTTGCTACTATTGTCTTCTTTGTTTATGTCTTCATATCCTGCTGGGTTTGTTTCGTTTCCTATTATTACTGTGTTGTTTTTTTGGCCAAAGTTATTTTCTCCGTTTTTCCATCTTAATGTTATTTTTATTTCTTTGTATTCTCCTGGGTTTATTGTTTCGTCTTTTATTGCATCTGTTATTAACATTCCATTTGTTTCTTCCCAGTATGTGCTGTTGTCTTCTTGGTTGTATTCATATCCTTCTGGTAAGAGTTCTATTATTCTTCCTGCTGTTCCTTCTATTTCTCCTGTGTTTGTTA
>CALXUX010000031.1 GCA_944391785.1 uncultured Clostridia bacterium | reverse complement strand
AATATAATAAAGCAAAATAGTAATTTTTAAGGAGATTGTGATATGAAAAAAAGAATATTAACATATATTATAGTTGCATTGGTATCAGCTATTTTAGGATTTTTGATAGGAACAAATAATAATGTATTTAATGGTATAGGAAATATTAGTGGAACATATAGAACAAATTCTTGGAACGGAGAAGAAGCTGTTTTAATTTTGAATAAGGACTATACTTGTATCTATCCGACTGGAGATGAAGGAATATGGTCTGTAGATGGAAACATAATTTACATTGAGATTAAAAGCTCTTATTCTTATGCAGATGGAGAAGTTCATACGGTAGAATCTTTAAATAAATATAAAGCAACGATTGTTGATAGGGGAATAATGCTTAATACATGCTTTTTTGAAAAATTGAAATAATGAAAACGAATAATAAATCATAATAAGAAAGGTGAATATTTTCTGTTTTCCTTATTGTATAATTATAATAACAAAATATTGATTTTGCAGATAGAATAATAATTTTTATTTTTTGAAAAAAGTCAAAGTAAGTTAGATAGAATTGCAGAATTAGTTTACATTCAAATTGACAATTAACATAAAATGTAATATAATACATTTGTATCTTTTTTTGAAACCAAAAAGCATTAAAACTTGGAGGTTTCAATACCTCCAAAAGAATTTAGGAGGTAGAAATAATGAAAACAACATTCGAACTAATCGAGCGGATTTCTCCAAGAGTTAAGCAAGTGAGAAATAAAAAATTGAATTTCCTTTGGGAAGATCTTTTGCAATCAGTGGAAAAGGTAATTTAAACCCTAAAAACAATCACAAATTTTTTAACTCTACGCACAATAACCCCCAATATTTTATTCATAAAAATAACAACCAAATAAGCCCCAACAAAACAAACAACCTTAAAGACCACATCAAAAATAGAATTACTAAAATCAAAATCTAAAAAAGTACAAAATCCATAAGCCATCAAGCAAGCAATAACAGGAAAAACTACAAACTTAAACAAATTAACAGAATACTTAATCTTTCTTTTAAGCTGAATAGAGCTAACAGTAAAATTAAGTAGTTCACTAATAAAAATACTAAAAATATATCCTGCAATTCCATAAATTGGCACAACAAAGAAAATAATAGAAATAGTAATAACCAAATCTAAAATATTACAACACATAACACCAACCTGCTCATTTATACCTTTTAGCATATTATCTATTATATTATCAATATACATAAAAAATACAAGAGGAGCTAAAAGTTTAATCCATTTGCCAGCTTCTAAATTCTGGTAAATTGCAAGACTTAGCTCATCAGAAAAAAAGAAAAATATACCACTTACACAAATTGCAAAAATACTTGTAGTTTTCAAAATCATATTACAAACAGTAACTAAACGTTTATAATTCTTACCAGCTAAAAGCCTAGAAAACTCAGGGACGAGGAGCATACTAAAAGACGCAATAAAACAATTTGAAAACATCAAAACAGGCATAACCATTCCATTAATCAGACCATAGCTAGAAACTGCAAGTGAATAAGTTAGCCCAGAAAGTTCTAATCTTAAAGGAATTAAAAATTGTTTAAGAGAAGAAAGTCCTGAGCGAATATATGATGTAATTGCTATAGGAAAAGCAATTTTAAAAATTCTTTTTTTCATTTGAACTTGAAAAGTACGTTTATTACAATATTTTTTCTTATCATTAAAATAAAAAATCATATTTAATGTAAAAGAAAATAGCTCAGAAATAACATCTGCTAAAATAAGAAAAATACATACAGTTTCAACATCTTTAGAAGGAAAAAACTGCAAAAGTAAAATAGAAAGTATCATTTTAACCATAAGCTCAGTAACCTGAGAAATAGCATTTTTATAAGATTTTTCAACAGAAGAAAGATAGCCATTTATTGCAGAAGAAATACTAATAAAAGTAAGCCCAATCGCAATTGTATAAATAGGAATAGGAGAAACTAAGCCCTTAAGGAAAACTTTAGATACCAAAGGTCCAGATAAAAAAATCACAAAACCAGAGCCAAGTCCAAGTAATATTGCAAAAAACACAGAACTTCTAACAGCCTTAAAACCATTCGCAAAATTACCTTTTGCAAACTCTTCAGAAACAATGCAAGTACAAGCCGTGCTTAAGCCTGAACTTGCAACAGTAATTGCAAAAAGGTAAAAAGACATAATTAAACTAAAAACACCGATAGCCTCAGATCCAACTTTATTTGCAACATATATATTAAAAATCATACCAAGTAAGCGAGTAAAAAGTGATGTGAAAGTTAAAATAATTCCATTCACAAAAAATAATTTTGCTTTTCTCAAAAATATCACCATTAAAATATATTATGAAAAAAGAAAAATATGAATGTTAATATCAAAGAGACAGGAGATACTTGTCAAAAGGAACATAGTCAATGCTATTAATTTAATAGTATTGTCCAAGTTCTTTTTGACAAGCATTTCTTTGCATTAATTTTTTAACGAAACAATAGTTACAGTAACTGCTTCAGCAGATGCTGATGCTAAGATTTTTATATCAGAACCTGTATTATTTACAAATTTTAAATCATAACTACCATATGCAACAGCAGCATCTTTTCCATCTTCAATATATGGAACATAATTACTATGTTCATGACGTTCAGTTACTTCTAATGTAGGAACAGCTAAAACAGCATTGTATAATGTAGTACTTACTTGGCAATTACCTCCACCAAAACCTTTCTTCTTCTTACCATTATGGTCAAAAATATCCGCTTCTTGATAGCCTTTCTCTTTTGTTGAAGGACCTACAGTATTACAAAATGAAAAAGTTTCCTTACTTTTAACAATTGTACCATTTAATGTATTACAAGTTATTTGAACATTATTTTGCCTACTACTATCTTTTGAATATATCTTGGTAGAAAAACTTGAAATAGTTTCTTCCTTAGGTTCTGCAAAAACTCCTTGTCTTGTTTCAGTTTGAGAATTGTTTGTTGTATCTTTATTTTCTGCATTAGTTATATTAGAATTACTATTAGAAGAAGTGTTATTTTCATTTGAAATATTTTCTTTATTATTTTCAGAATTTTGATTTGTAGAACTTTTTTCTGCTATATAGGAATTATTATCATTATTATAATTAAAAGGGTCTAAAATAAAAAATATAACACAAAGACCAATAAATAAAACAATAAATAAAATCCACTTTTTATTTTTCACATTTATCACCATTTTTATTATAACCAATAAAAATAAAAATATTTATATGGAAAATATTACAAAAAATAAAACCAAAATATAAAAATATTCAAATTTAAAAAATCACAATTATACAAATAATTGATATTAAATGAAAAAATGGCATATGTGAATTTTTTGTGAATTTTAGCACTCTCTACTTGACATTGCTAATTTTAGGTATATAATAAGAATGTATAGAAAGAAAAAAGCTTTTTATATGTGCAAACACTAAAAGGTGTCAACACAAAAAATAAAGAAGGAGTGATTTATTATGATGATGATACCAAGAAGAAAAAACGAATTTGATTTATTCGATGAGATGTTTAATGACCCATTTTTCACAAGAGGTGAAAGCAAACTAATGAAAACAGACATTAAAGAAAAAGGAGATAAGTACGAAATAGAAGTAGACTTACCAGGATATGAAAAAGAAAATATCAAAATAGAAATTGAAGACGGATACTTAAATATACATGCTACAATAAACAAAAATGTAGAAAATGACAAAGACAGCAAATATGTTCATAAAGAAAGATATGTAGGAGAATGTTCAAGGAGTTTCTATGTTGGAGAAGATGTAAAAGAAGAAGACATAAAAGCAAGCTTTAAAAACGGAACCTTAAAAATAGAACTACCAAAACAAGACAAGAAAAAATTAGAAGATACTAAAAAATATATTGAAATAGAATAAGAAAAATAGCAAAGCTCATAAGTAAAGCTCACGCAAAAAATATGTCCAAGTGCCAAATATACACTTGGACATATTTTTCATAATAACAGTTCGAAAAAAATAGAATCTTCTGATACAGAAACTTTAAAAGACTTATTTAAAAGGTGAAATGCATACCGGTGGTATTCCTCGGAAACTATAATAAGATCCTCTGAGTTAAATTTTAGGCAATCAATCAAAATGATAAAATTTTTACAGCCAAAAACAGGATAGAATAAGTCTATAGTTTCAATTATTGTGTTGTTAAGATCGTAAAATTTCATAGACAATTTTACATCTCTACGTCTAATACACTCTGGATTTATGCAAATATCAACACTGGATTTGCTTTTAGGAATATTTGCATATCTTAGTGCGTATTTATTATCAATGATAGACTCATTGACAAAATCAATTGCTTTTACCTTTGTAGTATCTTGTGAAAAATCCTTAATTCTTTCTAACAAATACCTTAAAATTTCCTCTTGAATAGATAAAGGATCTTTATTTTGGTTTTCGTTAAGTCCTTCTTTCTCCTTTCTTGCTATATTCTGGTCAATTCGTTTTAAGTGTTCCCGTAAATCATTTAATTCTTTTTCAAGCATTTTTATTCCTCCTTAAACAAAGTAAAGAATATGGTAAATAGTTACTTATAACATTATATAGCTTTCAGTAAAAGATGTCAATTACATTATGTTAAATAGTGATAAAAATTTTAAAATGATAACAGAAAGTTTTGCTTGTGATAGATTTTATTGCTAAAACAAATCACTGTAAAAAGTTAAATATAAAATTTGAAATACTTTTTTACATCTTTACAAATTAAATTAGATATAATTTCTAAAAAAAGTTAAAATAAAAATCTAAAAAAATCCTTGCAAAATAAAAAAAAGATGGTATAATATTAAAAAGTCAAAAAACAAAAATAAGAACAACATAAATAGCAATATCTTAAAGAGAGCCAAAGGTAGCTGTGAATTTGGTAAGTAAAACTATTTATTATCATCTTATTAGTTGTAAGGTCGAAAAAAACAGTAAACCTTGCCGTAATCTTGCGTTAAAAGAAACAAAGAGAGTAACATATAAATTTATTTTAAATATATGAAACTAATTTAGGTGGTACCGCGGAAACTATTTCGTCCTAATTTAAGGAGAAATAGTTTTTTTGATTTTTTAATTAACATTAAGGTATTTTATATTTCTAGAAATCTAAAATCAAAACTAAAACACAATATAGGTATAACAAAAACATATAAAAATTATCTATTAATAAATATGCTTTTTTCTAAAAACCACAAAAGTTTCGAAAAAATAAATTTATATGAAAAAAAGTAAAAGGAGGAAAACAGTATGTATAACAAAGTAAACTTGCCAGAAGGATTTGTAGGAATGGAAAGAAAAGTTGCAAAAACTTGGAAAGAAAAAAACATTGTGAAAAAGAACTTTGCAATGAACCAAGGAAAAAGATACTTCACATTTTATGATGGACCACCAACAGCAAATGGAAAACCACACGTAGGTCATATAGAAACGAGAGTAATGAAAGACATCATACCAAGATATAAAGTAATGAAAGGTTACCAAGTAATACGTAAAGCAGGTTGGGACACACACGGACTTCCTGTTGAGCTAGAAATAGAAAAAAAATTAGGAATATCAGGTAAACAGCAAATAGAAGAATATGGTGTAGAAAAATTTGTAAAAGAATGTAAAGAAAGTGTATTTACATATGTCCACATGTGGGAAGAAATGACAAATAAAGTAGGTTATTGGGTAGATATGGAAAAACCTTATGTAACATATCATAATGACTACATAGAATCAGTATGGTGGGCATTAAAGCAAATGTGGGATAAAGGACTTTTATACGAAGGACATAAAGTAATGCCATATTGCCCAAGGTGTGGAACAGCACTTTCATCACATGAAGTGGCACAAGGATATAAAGATGTAAAAGATTTAACTTGTATTGCAAAATTTAAAGTATCAGAAGGACAAGGTTTTGACAAAGACACATATATTCTAGCATGGACAACAACCCCTTGGACATTACCATCAAACCTAGCACTTTGTATAAATAAATCATATGAATATGCATTAGTAAAAGCAAACATAGGAACAGAAGATGAGCCAAAATACGAAAACTACATATTAGCAAAAGAATTGCTTGTGCAAGTTCTAAGAGAAACACCTTATGAAATAGTAAAACAATTTAAAGGTGAAGAACTTTTAGGCATAGAATATGAAAGATTAATACCATTTGGAACAGTAGAAGGAAAAGCATTTGAAGTAATACACGGAGACTATGTAACACTAACAGATGGTACAGGAATAGTTCATATTGCACCAGCATATGGTGAAGACGATAGTCTAGTTGCAAAACAAAATGGAATAACATTTATAAACCTAGTAGATAAAGAAGGAAAATTTGTACCAGAAGTAGAACCTTGGAAAGGTAGGTTCGTAAGAGACTGTAATGAAGATATTTGCAAATGGCTTGCCAAAGAAAATAAACTATTTAGCAAAGAAAAACACCTTCACTCATATCCACACTGCTGGAGATGTGACACACCACTTTTATATTACCCAAAAGAAAGTTGGTTTGTTGCAATGAGCAAACTAAGAGATGAACTTATAGAAAACAACAGTAAAGTAAATTGGTACCCAGAAACAATAAAAACAGGAAGATTTGGAAAATTCCTAGAAAATGTTATAGACTGGGGAATATCAAGAGACAGATATTGGGGAACACCACTTCCAATATGGACATGTGAAGATGAAAATTGTGGACATAGAGAATGTATAGGCTCTATAAAAGAATTAAAAGAAAAAGCAATAAATTGTCCTGCAAATATAGAATTACATAAACCATATATAGATGAAGTCTACCTAAAATGTCCAAAATGTGGCAAAAAAATGAAAAGAGCAAAAGAAGTTATAGACTGCTGGTTTGACTCAGGATCAATGCCTTTTACACAATGGCACTATCCATTTGAAAATGAAGATATGTTCAAAAATAATTTCCCAGCACAATTTATATCAGAAGCGGTAGACCAAACAAGAGGATGGTTCTACACATTAACCGCAGTAGGAACAGCACTATTTAACAAAACACCATTTGAAAACTGTATAGTACTAGGACATGTACTAGACGAAAAAGGACAAAAAATGTCAAAATCAAAAGGAAATGGTGTAGACCCAATGGTACTACTAGACACAGTAGGAGCAGACGCAACACGTTGGCACTTCTACACATGTAGTAGCCCATGGCTTCCAACAAGACTAGGACTAAAAAATGTGCAAGAAACCCAAAGAGGATTTTTAAGCACATTATGGAATATATATTCATTCTATGTTTTATATGCAGAAATAGACAAATTTAACCCATTAGAATATAGTAATTTTGAATCAAAAAATATAATGGATAAATGGATTATTTCAAAACTAAATACACTAGTAAAAGAAGTTGCAGAAAAACTAGATAAATATGACATAACAGGAGCAGCTTTGCAAATAGAAGACTTTACAGACGAACTTTCAAACTGGTATGTAAGAAGAAACAGAGAAAGATTCTGGAGCCAAGAACTAAATGATGAAAAAATAGGAGCATATGTAACACTATATAATGTGATAGTCAAACTATGTAAAATATCAGCACCATTTGTACCATTTATAACAGACGAAATATACCAAAACCTAGTAGTAAACTTAAATAAAACAGCCCCAGAAAGCATTCACCTATGCCTATGGCCAGAAATGCACGAAGAATTAATCGACAAAAACCTAGAAAAAGAAATGGACCTAGCATATAAAATAGTAAAACTAGGAAGAAGTGCAAGAAACTCTGTAAACATCAAAAACAGACAACCACTATCAAAAATGCTAATATCAATAAGCACCTTGCCAAAATACTACCTAGACATAATAAAAGAAGAACTAAACGTAAAAGAAATAGAGCTTGGTGCTGAAATGTCAGAATACGTAAACTTCGAAATAAAACCAAACTTACCAGTCCTTGGAAAACAATACGGAAAACTAATACCAAAAATAAAAGAAGAAATAGCAAAAAAGAACCAAATGGACTTAGCAAACAAAGTAAAACAAGGAAAACAAGAATACATAGAAATAGAAGGGCAAGAAATAGAACTAAACTCTGAAAATCTACTTATAACAATGCAAGGAAAAGAAGGATTCGCATTCAGTGGAGAAGGAGAAATAGGAGTAGTACTAGACACCATCATAACCCCAGAACTAGAAGAAGAAGGAATCCTAAGAGAAGTACTATCAAAAGTACAAAACATGAGAAAAGAAAGAAACTTTGAAGTACTAGACAAAATAAACCTATATGTCGCACAAAACAGCAAAATAGAAAAAATAATCCAAAAATTCGAAAACATAATAAAACATGACACCCTAGCAAACAAAATAGAATACAACGCAGAAAGAACAACATATGTAGACACAAACATAAATGGAGAAAACTTAAAAATAGACATAGAAAAATAACAAATACAATCTGGTAATATACTTATGTAAAAAAACGAAAGGAGAAATTTTAATGGAAAAATTAGAAAACAAAGTTGCGGTAATTACTGGAGGGGCAATGGGAAATGGCCTAGGAATTGTAAAAGTATTCTTAAAATATGGTGCAAAAGTTGCTATATTAGATTATTCGGACAAGTTAGAAGATACAATAAATAATTTGCAAGGAGATTACAGTGGGAAGGTAATCGGATATAAAGTAGATATTAGAGATTCAAAGAAAGTTGAAGAGAGTATAGAAAAAATAGTAAAAGAATATGGAAAAATTGACATATTAATTAATAATGCAGGAGTTTGTAGATTAGAAAGTTTTGAAACTATGAGTGATGAACTTAGAGATTTCCATTTTGATATAAATATAAAAGGAACCTGGAATGTAAGTAAAGCTTGCATAAAATATATGAAACAACAAGAAGAAGCTTCTATAGTAAATTTATCAAGTGTTACAGGACCTTTAGTTGCAGATAGTGGTGAAGTTGCTTATGCAACAACAAAGGCTGCATTAATTGGCTTTACAAAAGGTTTAGCTGCAGAAGTGGTAAAAGATAATATAAGAGTAAATGCAATTTTACCAGGATATATAATGACACCAATGGTAGAAGGAATGGCAAAAGAAACTGACCAAAATAACCCAGAAAAGGTAGTAGAGGGAATAGCAAAGGGTATTCCTATGGGAAGGCTTGGAAATATTGAAGAATTAGGAGAATTAGCAGCATTTTTAGCAAGCAAGGAAAGTTCATATATCACAGGACAAGGTATAATTATAGATGGAGGTTCAACTTTGCCTGAGACGATGACTATGGGAGTTTAGTTATTGACAAAATATTTTATATTAGAAAATAAGTTTAAGAAAGGGGATATTAAATGGGACTAAAATTACAAAATGTATCTAAAAACTTTGTAGGCAAAATTGCAGTAGATGATATTTCATTTGAATTAGAAAAGCCTGGAGTTTTTGGATTACTTGGAACAAATTGTGCTGGAAAAACCACCACAATTAGAATGTTACTTGGAATAATAAAAAAAGATAAAGGTGAAATTACTTGGAATGGCAAAGCAGTAGAAAGAAAAAATGTAAATTTTGGATATTTGCCAGAAGAAAGAGGGGTATACCCAAAAGTAAAAATTTTTGACCAATTAATGTATTTTGCAGAACTAAAAGGAATGAAAAGGAAAGATGCACAAGATGCAATAGAAAAATGGGCAAAAGTATTAAAGGTTGAAGAATATTTATATATGCCTGCTGAAAAACTATCAAAGGGAAATCAGCAAAAAATTCAATTTATGACAGCAATTATTCATGACCCTGAATTAATAGTACTTGATGAACCTTTTAGTGGTCTTGACCCAGTAAATTCAGAAATCTTAAAAAATATTATTATAGATTTGGTAAAAAACGGAAAATATATTATAATGTCAAGCCATCAAATGGCATCAATTGAAGAATTTTGCAGTGATATTGTAATATTAAATAAAGGAAAAACAGTTCTTAAAGGAAATTTAAAAGAAATTAAAGAAAGTTATAAAGCAAATAGAGTACTTTTATCTACAGATATTAATGTTGAAAAAGACATAAAAGACTTACAAATGGAAATTGAATTTACCAAAAATAATGAATATATAATTAAAATTCAAGATGAAGAATCTGCTCACCAATTATTAAAAAATCTTATACAAAAAAATGTTGTTGTAAATAAATTTGAAATTCAAAAACCAACATTAAATGATATTTTCATAGAAAAGGTGGGTGATTAGTGTGAAAAATAAAAAGTTAAAAAAGAGCATGATTAATAACAGTAGCGATTAAAATTTTTAAAAACAGGCTACTGTTTGAAAATAAATATATAATTAAATATTTTAATGAGGTTTAAATTGCAT
>CALXUX010000030.1 GCA_944391785.1 uncultured Clostridia bacterium | reverse complement strand
TGTTTTTGTAGACAAATTTTTATAATCACAATAATTAATAAAATCGTCTATTTCTAAATCAATTTTTTCCATACAAAAAAACCTCCAATTTCTATTGATATTATTTTAATAAACATACTAAAATAATAACCAATAAATCTTGAAAGTTTATTGCATTATATTAAATTGATTTATTGCATTGATAGAAGATTTTTCACTTAATCTATTTCGCTTTTCATACTGTTTATTGCAATGAGTGAGGATTTTAAATTTTCTGTATCTCTTCTGCTTCTATGGTTTGCTAAATCCCTATGCTGATTTTAATTCAAGGCGTAGCTTATCAGCTATCATTGCTATGAACTCTGAATTTGTTGGCTTTCCTTTTGCAGCTGAAATAGTATATCCAAATATACTTTCTACTGCTTCTTGCTCTCCTCTTCCCCATGCTACTTCTATTGCGTGGCGGATTGCACGTTCTACCCTTGAAGGAGTGGTACTAAATTTTTTGGCAATTTGTGGATATAGACTTTTTGTTATCTGATTTATTACATCTATATCATTTACTACCATAATAATAGCTTCTCTTAAATATTGATAACCTTTTATATGTGCTGGAACTCCAACTTCGTGTATTACATTTGTAACTAATGCCTCTAAATTATCTTTACTTTTTTCTGGCCCATTTGAAATTTCTACATATTTCATTTTTGGCTCTCTAGATATAAAATTATTTCCAGGTTGACTTGGTCTATAATTTTTTAATTCGCGAATTCTTTTTATAAGTAATTCTATATCAAATGGTTTTACTACATAATATTCTGCTCCAAGTGATACAGCTTTTTGAGTTATTTTATCTTGCCCTACTGCTGAAAGCATTATACATATTGGCCTTTTTATTACTTTTACTATATTTATTTTTTCTAATACTCCTATTCCATCTAAGTGTGGCATTATTACATCTAATAAAACTACATCTGGCGTTGTGTTTGTAATCATATCTACCGCTTCTGTCCCATCTCTTGCCATTCCTATAACTTCCATATCTTCTTGCTCGTCTAAGTAAGTTGCAAGTGTTTTTGTAAAGTCTTGATTATCATCTGCTATTAATATACTAATTTTTTCTCTCATAGTATCCCTCCTAATTTTTTCTAACTGTAAAATATTTACAGTTATGATTATAGTTTCTTATTCGAGATATTACAAGAAATTAAGGTTTTTTTTCGTATATTTTTTATGAAAGTGGTAAAATTATATACATTTGGCTATTATTTTTTTATCTAAAAGTTTTAAATAAGATAAATTTATCTTTTTTTGCTCATAATCTTTAATTAGTTTTTCTTTTTTTTCTTCATTCAATGCAATTTTACAAAAAATTTTTTCTTCGTATTTTAAATCTGTTATATTAATACAATTTTTGTTACAATAATATCTAAATTTTTCAAATTCGCTATATTCAATAACAGTTTCCATTTCATATCCTTCAATAATTATTTGTTTTTCGACTTTTGATATAGCATTTAATGTAACTTCTGAATAAGCTCTAACAAGCCCTCCTGTACCTAATAATATTCCTCCAAAATATCTTGTTACAATTGCTAAAACATTTACTAAATTGTTTTTTCTTAATATATTTAGCATTGGAGCTCCGCTAGTTCCTTGTGGCTCACCATCATCACTTTCTCTTTCAATGATTGTACTTTCATTTTGGTCTATTATTCTATAGCAAAAGCAGTTGTGTCTTGCATCATAGTATTTTTTTCTAATTTCTCTTATTTTTTCTTCTGCCTCTTGTTTATTTTGGACTACTATTAAATTTGCTATGAATTTGGACTTTTTTTCGATTAATTCTGCGTTTACATTTTGTTTTTTTGTTATTAATTCTTTCATATAATTTTTATATATATGATATTATATTTATCATATATAGATTCCTCCTATAATATTTAAATTTATACCTTAATTTTTATTTTACAGATTTTATAGTTTTTATGATTTTATAGTTTTTATATTATTTTATAAGCTAGATTTTGCTTCCTGCAACATAGCCTGTAGAATATGCAATTTGCAAATTAAATCCACCTGTATAAGAATCTACATCTATTATTTCTCCTGCAAAAAATAATCCTTTGCAAATTTTGGATTCCATTGTTTTTGGATTTATTTCTTTAATATTTATTCCTCCTGATGTTATTATTGCTTCTTCTATTGATCTTGAATTGCTAATTTTAACAGAAAAATGTTTTAAAATATATACTATATTCTTTCTTTCTTTTTTTGTTATTTCATTTACTTTTTTTTCTGGATTTATATTACTTTTTTCAATTATTATTGGTATTAATTTTTGTGGTAGTAATTTTTCTAAACTGTTTTTGTATTGTTTATTTTTTGCTTCTTCAAAATCTCTTATTATTCTTTTTTCAAGTTTTTCTTCTGTTAGTGCTGGTTTAAAGTCTATTATTAATTCTAATTCTTTATTTTTCATTATTTGTTCTATATTTTTATATCTGACTAGGTGTGCTGAACTACTTAGTATTACTGGTCCTGATACTCCAAAATGAGTAAATAACATTTCGCCAAAGTCTTCATATATTATCTTATTGTTTTTTTGGTCTTTTATATTTATACTTACATTTTTTAAGGATAAGCCTTGTAATTTTTTGCAAATGTCTTTTTCATAAATTTCCAGTGGTACTAGTGATGGTTTTATTTTTGTGACTGTATGTCCTAATTTTTTAGCAATATCATATCCGTCTCCTGTAGAACCTGTTAATGGATAACTTTTTCCTCCTGTTGCAAGTATTATTTTATCAGCTTCATATTTTTTTCTATTTGCAATTACAGAGCATACTTGATTATTTTTTGTTATTATTTCTGTGACTTTTGTATTGTAATAGATTTTTATATTTAATTTTTTAAGTCTAGATTTAAAACAATTTAAAACATCTATTGATTTGTCTGTTACAGGAAATATTCTATTTCCTCTTTCTTCTTTTACTTCTAAGCCTTCCTCTTTTAAAAAGTTTATTATATCAAGATTGTTAAATTTCTTAAATGCACTATATAAAAACATTCCATTTCCAGGAGTATTTTTTATAAATTCTTCTATGTTTAAAGAAGATGTGATATTACATCTTCCTTTTCCTGTTATTAATAATTTTTTTCCTAGTCTATCATTTTTTTCTAATATTATTACTTCATCTTTATTTTGTTTGGCTGCTATTGCAGCCATCATTCCAGCAGGTCCTCCGCCTATTACTATTACTTTCATTTTTTTATTCCTTTATGATATTTTTTTATGGTCAATTGTGACCTGGTCACAATTGACCATTTTTTATTTTTTCATTTCTTCTATGGCTTTTAATACGCCATATTTTCCATAATCGTAAGTAAGTCCACCTTGCATATATGCAATATATGGTGGTCTTATTGGTCCATCTGCACTTAACTCAATTGTTGAACCTTCTGTAAATGTTCCTGCTGCCATTATTACTTCATCTTCATATCCTCCCATTGGGCTTGGTTCTGGAACAACGTTTGAGTCTATTGGTGAACCTTTTTGGATTCCTTGGCAAAACTTTATTAGATTTTCTTTTGTTTCTAAACTTATTGTTTGAACAATGTCTGATCTTTCTTCATTATATTTTGGATCTACTTTGTAGTTTAGCTTTTCTAAAATAGCACTTGCAAATACTGCTGTTTTTAAGCTGCTTGCTACTACTTGTGGTGCAAAAAATAGGCCTTTTAAAAATTTAGAGTTTTGGTTTAAAGATGGTCCTATTTCTTTTCCAATTCCTGGAGCAGTTAGCCTTTCTGCACAAAGCTCAATTAAATCTTTTCTTCCTGCTATATATGCACCACTTGTTGCTATTCCTGCACCTAGGTTTTTCATAAGTGAACCGGACTATTATATCTGCTCCTACTTCTATTGGCTCTTTATCTTGCACAAATTCGCCATAGCAATTATCTACCATTATTATGACTTCTTTGTTTACTTCTCTAATTGCTTTTATGACTTGCTCTATTTTTTCTATTGTTAAGCTTTTTCTTGTAGAATATCCTCTTGATCTTTGTAATTCGACTAATTTTATATCTTTTTTTAATAATCTTTCTTGAATTTTTGGTATGTCTAATTCATTTTCTATTAATTCTATTTGCTCATATTTTATTCCATATGATTTTAAAGAACTTTTACTTGCATTTTCGCCAAGTCCTATTACTGTTTGAAGTGTATCATATGGAGCGCCTGTTATACTAAGCATTGTGTCATTTGGTCTTAGTAGTGCTGATAATGTTATTGAAAGTGCATGTGTTCCTGATATTAATTGTATTCTTACTAAGCTATCTTCTGCTTTGAATATTTTTGAATAGATTTCTTCTATTTTATTTCTTCCTGGTTCGTCAATTCCATATCCTGTTGATGTATTTAAATGCATTTCTTGCAAATTACAATCTTGAAAAGCTTGTAATACTTTTATACTGTTTTTTTCACATATTTTTTCTATTTTTGAAAATTGTGGTTTAATTTGTTCTTCTACTTCTTTTACAAGGTTTTGCATATTAGTTTCCATTGGTTTTTCCTTCTTTCTTGATTTTTGTTTTTAGTAGTTTTTATTTTTAGTACTTTTATTTTTTATACTACTCTATTATCCCTCCACCTAACAAAATATCTTCTTCATCATAAAATACAATAGATTGCCCAGGTGTAATTGCTCTTTGTGGTTCTTCAAATTTTATTTTTATTTTTTGATTTTCTATTTTTTCTATTTTACATTTTGCATTTTTCGCTCTATATCTAACTTTTGCATAAAGAACTTTTCCTTCAGATTGCATATTTGGTATTTGCCAATTTATTTCTTTGGCATATAATGAGTCTTTATATAGGTCCTTTTCTAGTCCTACTATTACTTCATTTTTTTGGGGATTTAATCCTATAACATAAAGTGGTTCTTTATAGCTTATTTTAAGTCCTTTTCTTTGACCTATTGTGTAATTTACATATCCCATATGTTCCCCTAAAACTGTTCCGTCTTTAAAGATTATTTTTCCTTTTTTGGGTTTTATTTTTCCACATTTTGTTAAAAAATGTGTATAACCTTGCTCGTCTATAAAGCAAATTTCTTGACTATCTTTTTTTGTTGCAACTTCTAAATTATTTTCTAATGCTATTTTTCTTATTTCTTCTTTTGAATTATAGTCTTGAAGTGGGAATATTATTTTGTCTATTTGTTCTTTTGGAATATAGTATAAGAAATATGTTTGGTCCTTTTTTTGCTCTTTTGCTTTTACTATGACTTTTTGATTATATTTGTTAGAATATTCTATTTTTGCATAATGACCTGTTGCAATATTTTGGATTCCCATTTTTTTTGCTATTTCAAAGAAAATACCGAATTTTATACATTTATTACATTCAACACATGGATTTGGAGTTTTCCCTTTTTTGTATTGCTCTAGAAATTTTTTTACAACTTTGTTACTAAATTCTTCCCTTATATCAAATACTTCGTGCTTTATACCAAGTTTTTCACATACGGTTTTAGCATCTTGTATTGATTTGTCGTTTTTTTCTTTTTCTTCTTTATTATTTTCCCATAATCTCATTGTTGCTCCTACTACTTGGTAGCCTTGCTTTTTTAGTAGTATTGCTGAAACTGAACTGTCTACTCCTCCACTCATTCCTAGTAATACCTTTTGGTTCATTTATTTCTCCTTTTTTGTTTTTTTATTTGTATCTTTAATATTATACTATAAATTGTGGAAAATTCCAATAGTTTTTTATGTGTTCTAAATATACCTGCTTTTTTTAATTTTTTATATATTATAAATTACATAAATTTAACCTTCTAAAATTTTGATGTTTTTATCTTACATCTTATTTTAGAAGGTTTACTCAGTCAAGTAATATTTAGATATAGTTATTTTAAATAAAGTGAAATACGAGATCCCAGAACAGCAGAGGAAACATTAGAAGGGCCATAAATATCACGCATACTTGCAGATTTAGCACTGTCAATACTAAAATAGCCTCCTCTATCAGTACGGTAAAGAGTTCCATTAGCTTCTTGTGTCCATTCTCTTACATTCGAGCTTAAGTCAAAGATATTATTCATTATATCATTTCCATATTGTCCCGTTATACTTCTTGTTCCTGTATGGTTTCCTGTTCTCTCTGTTACTTTGTCTTTATCTGCTCCTTCTAATATGAAGTTTAGCATCGCATCCCATTGACTTCCCCATATCATTGAACTTATTACACTTTCACTTTCATAATATGGATTGTCTTGATAATTGCTATCTTGAGTCAAATACATTTTATACCAGTCTACACCTGCCATTGGTGTTTGATTTGAAACTGTTTTTACTACTGTTCCGTTTGTACTATTTTGCCCTTCTGCTGTATATAAACTTGTTTCATATCTTCCTACATAATATCCTCCATATTTTACTATGCTTTGTACCATTTCTGAAAATTTTCCATTTATATATGTTCCCATTTTGCTTGGGCTATCTATTCCTAGTTCATTTAAACTTATATAATTTGTTGCATCATAATTGTTTCCTGCCGTAAATACCCATGAATAATTAGCTTCACTTCCTGTTACTAAACTTGGCTCTCTATAACTGCTACTCCCTATGGTATAATTTGTTGTTGCTCTTGTTGATGTTGTACCTGAGAAGTTGTATCTTATTCCTTCAAAGTATTGATTTTCTGAACTTGTATTATATCCTTCTTGATATCTTACCATTGGTTTATATCCTTCTCCAACTACAGTTTTTTCGTCATATATTACGTCTTTTACTGGTATCCATACATATTGGTTTCCAATTTCATCTTCTATTACTAGTCCATTTGCTATTTTCTTGGTCATACTTGATGTTGCAACTCTAAATCCTTTTGGGATATATGCTGTTCCTACAAGTACTTGCTCTGTTCCTCCTTCTACTGGTACTGTATCATAGTCTTCATATTTTTGTGTTGTTTGGTATACTTCTGAAAATGTTTCTAATTCTGAGATATTTGTTACCATATAATATCCTGTTTCTGATACATTTTTTCCATC
>CALXUX010000029.1 GCA_944391785.1 uncultured Clostridia bacterium | reverse complement strand
TTCTACACTTTTATCTATTTATTCATAATTTTTATATTCTATTCTTTTAAATTTTTTTAGAGGCTATTTATTGTTTTAAATGCTAGTACTATTTCACTATAGCCACGCGTACAGCGTTTAGTACTATATTATAATTTTTTTCAATATATATTTATCCTAAAAAATAAATTCGCTTAAGAATCAAGCGAATTTATTTTTATCTGTTAATTAAATATATTGATAAATTTAAATAGGTAGCGAATAATATCCATATAAGATATGGAATTTGAAGTAGCCCTGCTAGTTTATTTTTATGGTAAAACTTAATTATCATTGCAATTACTAGAATATCTAATATTAAAATCCAAATAAATGCAAAAAATCTCCATTCTAAGTTAAAAAATATGATTGACCAAATTGCATTTACAAAAAGTTGCAAATTATATAAAAATATGGATTCTGAATCTAGCAAAGATTTACTTTTTAATATTGCATATGATACATACTAACTTATCATATTCTTCATCAGTCACTGGTTCACACCACTCATTTGATGTATTTTCTCCTGGTACTTCTATTGCTAAATGGCTAAACCAATTTTTGCTTTTGGCTCCGTGCCAGTGTTTTACATTTGCAGGTATTGTTATAACATCTCCTGGTTTTAAACTTTGTGCTTCTTTTCCTTCTTCTTGATACCATCCTTCTCCATCAACACAAATTAAGATTTGACCTCCACCTTTAGTTGAATGATGGATATGCCAATTATTTCTACACCTTGGTTCAAAAGTTACATTTGCTATAAATAAACTTGTTTGTTTTGGGTCTGTTAATGGTTTTAAATATGACTTTCCTATAAAATATTTGCTAAAAGCTGTATTTTCTTCTCCTTGTCCAAAAAAGCCACCATGCTCTTCTTTTAAATCTTCATCATCTGCATATACTTCTTTTGCCATATTAAATGCTGCCCTAGCATTTGGCCATCCTGCATAAAATGCTATATGTGTCAAAATTTCTGCCATTTCTTCTTTGGTAATTCCATTTTTCTTTGCCGTCATTAAATGACTTTTTAAAGAACTATCTGCTATTCCTTTTGCAACTAATGCTGTTACTGTTAGCATAGATCTCTTTTTTAAAGATAACTTGTCTTCTCTTGACCATACTTCTCCAAATAATACATCATCATTTAATTTAGCAAATTCAGGAGCAAATTCTCCTAATATATCGTGTCCTGCTGTTTGTTTTACCATAAATATCTCCCACCTTATATTTAATTTAGGTTTTTTGTTTGGTAACCTATAAAACCATTTTCTATATTTGTTATTTATATATCACTTGGAGTGGACTTTAAGTCAATAGGTTTTAGTAATTTTTTTATTTTGTGAACTTTTGTGAACTTTGGGGACGTTCCTTAAAGTTCATGATTTCATTTCTCGCTATTAATTTATTGCATATGTGTTAATCATAAACTTTAAGGAATGTCCCCAAAGTTCACAAAAGTTCATATCTTTCTTTTTACTATACAAGGATTTCCCACTGCTATTACATTTGAAGGTATATCTTTTGTAACAACGCTTCCTGCGCCTATTGTTACATTATCACCTATTGTAACTCCTGGTAGTACTACAACATTTCCTCCTATCCATACATTGTTTCCAATTTTAATAGGTTTTGCATATTCTAATCCTTTATTTCTTAATTCAATATCAATAGGGTGTCCTGCTGTATAAAATCCACAGTTTGGTCCTATGAATACATTATCGCCAAATTCTACTTTTGCTGGGTCTAATATGACACAATTATGATTCATATAAAAATTTTCTCCGAGTTTTTATATTGTATCCATAATCACAATAAAAATTTGATTCTATTAGTATATTTTCTTTCGTTTCGCCTAGTATTTTTTTTATTAGTTTTTTTCTTTCTTCTTTTTCAGATGTTGGTATATTGTTATATTGCATACAAAGATCTTTTACTTTTTCTCTTTCTTGTAATAATTCTTTGTCATAGTTTCCGTCATATAGTTCTCCTTTTTCTCTTTTTTCCTTTTCATTCATTCACATATTCCTCTTTTCCTTATTTAATTTTATTGTGGAACTATCTAATATGAATGTCTATATTCTTTATTTTTATTTTTTTCTATTTATACTTCGTTTTTTGCTAAAATAATTTTTAGATGCTTTACACCATCTCTGATTGTTTTTAAATGTGATTTTCCTTTTCGTTTATTTTTATAGAAATTTATTGGTACTTCTATAATTTTTAATTGTTTTTTTGCTGCTTTTATCATCATTTCACTTGCAAATTCCATTCCGTCTGTTTTGCATTCTAAACTTTCTAAACTACTTTTTCTTCCTGCTCTTAGCCCACAATTTACATCTTTTATTTTTATTTTGTATTTTTTTCTTATGATATAACTAAGCATAGGTGTTCCTATATATTTGTGTGATATTACCATTGCTTTTTTTTCCATTTTTCCTCCATATCTGTTCCCTATTACTATATCATATCCTTTTCTTAAATTTATTATAAATTGATCTAATTCTAAAAAATTGTAACTGTCATCTGCATCTCCTATAATTATGAATTTGCCTTTTGCTTGTTTTATTCCTTCTTTTATTGCTTTTCCATATCCTTTTTTTGGTATATCTATTACTCTTGCTTCTAATTTTTCTGCTATTTCTTTAGTTTTGTCTGTACTTTCATTATTTACAACTAATATTTCTGCTTTTATTTTATTTGTTTCTATATATTTTTTTGCTTTATTTATTACTATTCCTATAGAGTTTTCTTCATTTAGTGCTGGTATTAATATTGTTAATTCAAATTTTTCTTCCATTTTATTCCCTCTTTTATTTCATCTATTAAAAATATTATTGATAATACAGATACTATTAGTTGTATAATATATGCTGGTGCTAAGTATGATATATTTATTGCTTCTTGAAACATAGTTATATATGTGTATGTTATTATAAATATTCTTGAATAATATAGTCCCCATAATCCTAGCAGTATCCATACTTTTTCTTTGCTTTTTTTGCTTATTATTCTTGATATTATAAATATTATTGTTGCAAATATTGAAATTATAAAAATAATTGGATTTATTGTTTTATAAATATTTTTTATTTCTTCTAATATTTTTAATTTAATTTTTTCATCTTCATTGTTATAACTATCGTTTGAAATTATTTCTTCTCTTGTTACTTTCTTAAATTTATTTTCTATTTCTTCAGTTTCTTGATTTTGTATATCTTCTGCCATGCTTTCTATTTTTGGTAGCATTCGTTCTCTTATTATTACTAAATAAAAATCTTTTTGGTATTTTATTGTATCTTTTGTTTTTGATATTGTTTTTATAATATCATCAAATTTAAACCTTCCTCTATTACTTGTTCTTTTAGGGTAACTTTCTAATTTTCCTTCATCACATGCTTTGTTTATTTCTTCTGCTACATCTTCATAATATTTGTTTGCTGTTTGTGCATTTGCATAATATCCTTTGCTTTCTGCTGCTCTAATTATTGCCCAATGTATCCATCCTCCTTGTATTTCATTTTCCTTACTATTTCCACATTCTGCCCATTTTTTTCCTTCTTCTCCTTCTAAATATTCTTCTAGTTCTGCAAATTTGGGACTTATTTCATATGCTTTTTTTAGTGCTTCTCTTGTTATTGGTACCCTTTCTTTTTCTTCGCTTGTGACTATTCTTGTTAATGCTCCATATGCTTCTTTAAAAGGTTTTCCCCAATATTGGTTTAGTTCAAATACTCCATAATATTTATAGTTTATAGACATTACTATTAATATACTAGTTAGTGTTATGATTATTGGTATTATATAACTTGATATTTTTTGTATTTTTTTGGTTATTTCTGGTTCTTTTTTTATATATATTGTATTTACTAATATTGTTCCCATTAGATATGGTATTATCCAAATTGTTTCTTCTCTACATAGTATTATAGCAGATATTATAAAACCTAAAAATATTTGATATATAATAATTTTTTGTATTTTCTCTTTTCTATTTATGAATAATCCTATTGTAAATGCTATTAAGAATATAATTAATGATGTATATAGTCCATCTCTATATACTCTCATTATTTCACTGCAGTATGTTATTGGATTGAATAATAGAATTATGTATAAAATTAATAGTTTCCATTTGCTTTTTATTATTTTTCTTAATATTATTATTAATACTATTATTGAAATTTCATAGAATATTTCTTGTGCTAGTAAAAATGGAATGTGTAAGATGTTTGCAAATGCTAGAAATAATGGTGCAAATACTCCTTTTACTAGTGTTAGGCAATTATATTCACCTAACCATTTTCCATTTAATATGCTGTTTGCTTGTTCTATTATTAATACATCGTCATATTTGCTTTCAGTTAAAACATTTACTGGTTGTACTGATATTAAATATAATTTGATAATGGCTAATAATATTATGATTATTAGCCATATATATTTTTTTATATTTTTGCTTTCTATCTTTTTTCTGTTTGATTTTTTTATTTCTTTTGATTTTAGCATATATTTTTCCTTTAATTATATTATTTATTATTATCTAATTGTGGACATGTTATATGTGAATTTTCTGATCTGGTGTCATATATTTCTTGTAGTTGAGGGCTTGAGCCACTTAGTATTAGATTGCAGTTGTCTGCTGTTGCGGCTTTCTCTAAACAAAAGATTTTATCCTCTGCATTAGCATTTATTATTAAAGTTCCTGTTAAATTTGTGCATTTTCTAAATGTATAACTCATACTAGTTACACTACTTGGAATTTCTGGTGCTTGTTTTAAATTTGAACAACCATCGAATGTTTCATACATTGAAGTTACACTATTTGGTATTGTTGGGGCTTGTATTAGATTTTTACAATCAGCAAATAGAGCCCTGATTTCAGTTACAGTTGATGGAATTGTAGGAGCTACAACTAAATCTGGAAGATTACAAAACATTCCAATTAAGCTAGTTACTTTTTTAAATTTTTTTTGTTCTTCATTATAGATATATTGTGGTATTGTTCCTTCAATTTTTCCATCTATAATATCACCACGATATGCACGAAATTTACGATACATTGGATCACTCTCCCCTTCTATATATGAATCACTACTTTGATCATATTTAAACCTCCACAAATCCATATTTACAGGTTTTCCATCTGTTCCTATTCCAATTAAATCACTAGTTAGCTGTCCACTTTCTTCTTTTATTTTTTCTGGATTTTTTTCTGCTTCTTCTAATATTTTATTCCAGTCTAATCCTCCACCTTGCCATAATTCTCTTACCTTTTCTGCAGTTTCATAATATTTTAATGTGTATTTTCCAATTTCACTTTCTATTTTATAAACATCTGTTGTCCCTGTTCCATTTCCTGTACTTAGTGTTTCATTTAATAGATTTGATACATTTACTATTCCTTCTTCATTTATATATCCTTTATTTTTTAAATAATCTATAAATGTCTCTCCTGTTCCATTTGCTAGGTTGTTCTTTATATTTGCTGGAATTATAATTTTTTCTGTGCTTGCAATTTTTGCATTTTCTTTATCTGTATCTGATGTATTTATTTCTATTTGGTAATTTGACCATTCTAAAATTATTGCTTCTGTTACTTTTGAATGTCCATATTCTATTTTTGCATTAACTGAATTTGTTATAATTCCATTTGGTCCTGCTAGTGCAGCTATTGTTACTCCCGCTAAAATTAATAGCACGATAATTGTTATAACTAAGGCTATTAGTGTTATTCCTTTTGATTTCTGTTTTTTTACTTTGATTATTTTTTCGTTGGTTGTTCTTAATTTTTTCTTTTCTTTTAACATTTGTTTTCTTCCTTTCCTTTTTATTATTTCTTTTTAAAAATATCATATTAAAAACTTTTTGTCTATAGTTTTTTATCATTTAAAATATATGTTTTTGGCTTATTTTTTATAATTAAGCTAAAAAATTAATGATATTTAATTTGTTTATTCATTTATAGCATTAGGTGGAAAAAAAGTCAATATATGATGAATAGAAAAATGCAAATTAGTGTGAATTCTTAGTAATAATGTCCTGTTTTTTATTTTGAATTATTAGTAAAAATGTCTTAAGTTAATTTATAAAAAAATTTAAGTAATTATTAGTGAAAATGTCTCGTTAAAATAAAAGCTAATTAT
>CALXUX010000028.1 GCA_944391785.1 uncultured Clostridia bacterium | reverse complement strand
ACGACCATTAAAGAAAAGAGTTGCCTAAGAAAATAGGTGGAAACTTAAAAACAACTTCTTTATAAAAGAGGCCACTAATTATAAATTAGTGACCAGTGCGAAAATTTTAATTTTCGCTTTGTTCAATATACATATAAAACAATAATAAAAAATATATAAAAAATTTCAAATGTCAGTTACTAAAATCCCGAATAGGTCAGTTACTAAAATCCCGGATAACCGGGATTTTAAGGAACATTTCTAAATTCCGTTCTAGATCTAACAATTCTTGCCATCTTTTATCTACTGCATCTTGCAATTCTTTTAACATCCATTCATTTTCAGGTTTAAATAAATGTCTAAAACGTTTTTGAGGTTTTAAAAATTCTTCTACTGGCAATTTTTTAGCAGGTTTATATGTTATATGATATTTACCATCTACTACTTCATATAATGGCCAGAAGCAAGTGTCTGCTGCAAGTTTATTTATTTTCATTAGATCTTCTGTAGGGTATCCCCAACCTCTTGGACAAGGTGCCATTACATTTAAGAATGTTGGTCCTTCTGTGTATATTGCTTTTTCTGCTTTTTGGTATAGGTCTTGGAAGTTTGTCATTGCTAGAGTTTGTGCAACATATGGAAGGTGATGACCTACCATTATTTTAGTTAAATCTTTTCTATATTGCATTTTTCCAGGAATTACAGTTCCTGCTGGTGATGTTGTTGTGTCTGCAAATTTTGGTGTTGCTGATGAACGTTGAATTCCTGTGTTCATATATGCACCATTGTCATAACATACATATACCATGTCATGTCCACGCTCCATTGCACCTGATAGTGATTGAAGTCCTATATCATATGTTCCACCATCTCCACCAAAGGCTATAAATTTTGTGTGTTTATCATCTGGTAATTTTCCTTGTTTTTTCATTGATTTATATGCAGCTTCAGCTCCAGATAGTGTAGCTCCAGCACATTCAAATGCTGTGTGTATAAAAGAGTCTGTCCAAGCTGTGTATGGGTACATAAATGTTGAAACTTCCATACAACCAGTTGCAACAGCAACAACCGCATGGACTTCTGGCTTTAATGCTCTCATTATATGTCTTGCAACAGGAGGTGCTCCACATCCAGCACACATTCTGTGACCTTCTGTAAAACGTGAAGGCTTTTCTGCTACAACTTCTTTTAAATTATATGCCATATTATTTTTCCTCCCTTCTTAATCCTAAATAACGATAAGGATTTTCTACTTTTCCTGTTTTTGCAATTTCTTGTAAGTCTTCATATACTTTTTCTAGATCATTTTCTGTAGTATCTCTACCACCAATTCCATATACATAATTTACGCAAGGTACAAAGTTTTTAGAAACATATAAGCTTGATGTAACATCTTCAAATAAAGCACCACCTATAGCGTTTAGAGAATCTGCTTTATCTAAAATTGCAACAGCTTTTAAATGTTTTAAAGCATTAGCCACTTCTTCTCCTGGGAAAGGTCTAAAAACTCTTAATTTTAATAATCCTGCTTTAATTCCTTTATCTCTTAATTTATTTATAACAGCTTTTGTAGTTCCTGCTGTAGAGTTCATACATACTATTGCAATTTCTGCGTCATCTAGTTTATATTCTTCAAATAGACCATAATGTCTTCCAGTCCATTTTTCAAAATCTTTTGAAACTTGCAAAATTACGTCTTTTGCAGCTTTCATAGCTTCAGCTTGTTGAGCTTTGTGTTCAAATAAATAACTTTGAACATCTAAAGGTCCAACAGCAATTGGTTCTTTATCATTTAATAAATAATGTTTTGGATGATATTCCCCAACAAATTTTTTAACTTCTTCATCTGATTCAAGTTCAATATTTTCAATTGAATGTGATGTTATAAAACCATCTTGACATATCATAATAGGTAATAAAACATTTTCATTTTCAGCAATACGGTGAGCCATTAATGTGTTATCATATGCTTCTTGATTGTTTTCTGAAAATAGCATAATCCAACCACTATCTCTTACTCCCATTGCATCTGAATGGTCATTGTGGATGTTAAGTGGACCTGATACTGCTCTATTTACTAAAGATAAAACTATAGGAAGTCTTAAACTAGATGCAATATATATCATTTCCCACATTAAAGATAAACCATTTGCAGATGTAGCAGTCATCGCTCTTGCTCCTGCTGCTTCTGCTCCAATACATGCACTCATAGCACTATGTTCACTTTCAACTGCAACAAATTCTGTATCTACTTGTCCATTATCAACAAATGTTGAAAAATATTGTGGAATTTCTGTTGAAGGGGTAATTGGGAATGCTGCAACAACGTCTGGATTTATTTGCCTCATAGCAGTTGCTGCTGCTTCATTACCACTTAATCTTTCTCTAATACTCATTTATTTAAACACCTTCTTCCTTCATTGTAATTGCACCAAATGGGCAAACTTTTGCACAAACGCCACATCCTTTGCAATAATCAAAATTAAAATCTTTTCTTTTCATATCTTCTTTTCCAACTGGTATTGCATTTTCAGGGCATACAGGGAAACAAAGGCCACATTGTTTACACTTTTCTACATCAAAAACGGGTCTTGAGCTTCTCCAGTCACCAGTTTTAAATTCTCTTGCATTTCCAGCTTTATAAATATCTCCACCAATTGTCATTTTTTCCATTGGGGTATTTGGATTTATTTGTGTCATGCTAACCTCCTTTAGAGATTTTTTAAATTTTAATCTCTATAATTAAATTTGTATCACAATAAATTATTGAATTTTATTTACTTCTTTTAGAGCCATTTCTATAGCTTTCATATTACCATCAATTACTTCAGGTTTTTTTGCAAATTTATGTTTAAAAGAACCTTTCATGTCATTTATAAATTCTTCATCTGTCATTATTTTACTTACCTTTACTATTGCAGCAAGCATAGGTGTGTTTGGAAAATATTTTCCTAAAGTTTCCATCGATACTTTTCTGGCATCTATTGTGTAGATTGAACCAGAATATCCTTTTAATACATTTTTTAAATAATCAGCAGATTTTGTTGTATTAATAACAATTGCTCCTGTTTCTTTAAGTCCTGCTGTTACATCAACAGATTCTAATAATGTATCATCTACAACAACTACATAGTCTGGGTAATATATATTACTATGAATTGTAATTGGATAGGTACTAATTCTGTTATATGCTGTAATTGGAGCACCCATTCTTTCTGGACCGTATTCAGGAAATCCTTGAATATATTTTCCGGTATTGAAAGCTGCGTCTGCTAGTAATAAAGATGCTGTTTTTGCACCTTGACCACCTCTACCATGCCATCTAATTTCTATTAAGTCTTCCATTTTTTAAATGCCTCCTTTTTTATAAAAAATTATAGGTTAAGTATAATCTTAAATGTTAATTGTGTCAAGTGATTTTTAAGATTTGACTAGAGGGAAGGTATTTATTTTTTGAAAGTTATAATTTGAATTTTGTAAATTATATTATTTATATAATTAAATGTATAATTTATGTTTGAAAGGGAATTTGTTTAAGTGAAGTTAATAAATAAAAAATAACCCTATGTGAACTCTATTTTTTGGGATATAGTTCATAAAGGATTATTTATTCTTAGAGTAAAATATATTGGTTATAATTTTATAAAAATATTTTTTAGAATTTTTTATCTTTCTTATCTTTAGTATTTTTATGAGTTTCTTTAGGAACAATGATATTTTTTGGCTTTTTTTCATTACTTTTTGGTTTACCAGCATTTAAATGGTCATAAACTGGTGAAATGTCTAAATTTGAACCATCTCCAGAAATTATTTCTATATCTTTTTTTTCAGCACTCATAAGAAACCTCCTTGTTAATTTAATTAAATATTATCATAAATTACAAAAAAGTCAATAATTGTTAAAAAAATATAAACTTTTCAATTGTATTTATGTTACAATTTACGGTTTAAACTAAGTAGCCTTCAAGATATTATTTATATATTAAAATAAAAGTTAAGGTTTATAATACTTTTAGTTATAGATTACTATAAGAGTTTTAAATAGTTAAAGTATTATTAATAACTTTCACTTCAATAATTATTATGAATATAATACTATCGTGAGGTGTTTTTATGGCGTATTCAGATAGAGAATTGATTGCAAGATTAGTGCAATGTGAAGCGGGAGGCGAAGGTGATAATGGTATGAAAGCAGTTGCAACAGTAATTATGAATAGAGCAAATGTATCAGAAGGAGAATATGCTAGAGTTTCGCAAGGAGGAAATATACGAAGTATAATATTTCAGCAAGGGCAATTTGATTGTGTAAGAGAAACTATAAATGGTAAATATAATCCTCAAAATATCTATAATATGAACCCAACAAATGTGCATTATGAAATAGCAGATTGGGCATTAGCCGGGAACAAATTAAATGAAATAGGAGAATGCTTATGGTATTTAAATCCGTTTAGGCCATCTTGTGGAAGCACATTTCCAATAAATGGTTCTGGCACATTTCATACAAGAATAGGAGATCATTGCTTTTATAGACCAACTTCACTATATTCAGATACGTAAACAAAACTAAATATAAAAAATAATAACACTTTTTTTAATAAAACATATAATATTGTGAAAAACAAATTGGTTTATAAGTAAATCCAAAAAAACTTAAATTTAATAAAAGGAATGAAATTAAATGGAAAATGAAAAAAAGGTCGAAACAAAAGAAAACAGAAATGTAAACATAAATCAAGATTCACCAGAAATACTTACAAACAATATATATACACCAGCATTTTTAAGAGAAAATATAGGAAAATTAATGAGAGTTGAATTTTTAATAGGTACAAATAATTTAGTCGACAGAACTGGAATTTTAGTAGATGTAGGAGCAAGCTATATATTACTAAGAGCCTTAGAAAGTGATGTTATAACATATGCAGATATATATTCAATAAAATTTATTACAATATCAAATTTACCATATAATATGTTACTAGGACTTAACAATACAAATAACATAAACTCAAATAATAATTATATGAATAATACCAATATGAATGGTTACAGATATTTTTAAAAATCTCTTGAAAAAATAAAAAAACATGATATAATAGAACAAAAATTCGAATGAAAAAGAGGTACATATGAAAATATTAGGAATAGATCCAGGTTTTGCAATAACCGGTTATAGTATAATAAATTATATAGGAAATAAATTCAAACTAGAAATATCAGGAGCAATATTAACAAATGCCAAAACATCATTTCCACTAAGACTAGAAAAAATAAACAAAGAGATAGATAGTATAATAAAAAATTACAAACCAGACGCAATGGCAATAGAAGAATTATTTTTCAACAACAATGCAAAAACAGCAATAAATGTAGCACAAGCAAGAGGAGTAATACTAATGACAGCAAGGCAAAACAATTTAGACATATACGAATACACTCCACTTCAAGTAAAACAAGCAGTAACAGGCTATGGAAGAGCAGATAAAATTCAAGTACAAAGAATGGTAAAAATGATACTAAACGAAGAAAAGCTACCAAAATTAGACGATATAACAGACAGTATGGCAATGGCCATATGTCACGCACATTCAAGCAAGTTTGTTCAAAAACTATAAAATGAACTTTAGGGACAGTCCTTAAAGTTCAAAAAATAATTTTTAAATAATTATAAAAAAATATTTAAAATAAAAATAAAATACAATATAAAATACAGGTAAAAAATTAAAATAGAGAGGATAGAAAAATAGTGCAATTATTCGAAAACGTAGAAAAAGATTTAAAAAACGGCAAAATTAATAGTAGTATATATCTTTTTTATGGAGAAGAACAATATTTAATACAAACAGCAGTAAAAAGGATAAAAAATATATTTGGAGAATGTGTAAAAGGCATAAACTATATCTTAATAGACGAAACTAATATAACAGAACTAATATCTGACATAGAAACACCAAGTTTTGGATATGAAAAAAAGCTAATAGTAGTAAAAGATTCAAATCTATTCAAAAAAGATACAAAAAGAAAAACAAGTGAGCTTACAAAATTCAAAGAAAAACTATGTCAATATATTACGCAAAATATAGACATAATAAACCAAAGTGTTATATTAATTTTCATAGAACAAGAAGCAGAAAAGCAAGAATTATTACAAATAATTGATAAAAATGGAATAGTTGCAAAAGTAGATTATCAAAAACCAATAGCATTAATTGCAAGAATAAAAGAAATATGTAAAATGTATAATGTAACAATAGAAAATAGTGATATTCAATATTTCATAGAATGTGTAGGAACAAAATTACAAGACATAATAAACGAAATAAGAAAATTAATAGAATATGCAGGAAATGGTGGAAAAATACAAAAAGAAGATATAGATAAATTATCAACCAAAAAACTTGAAAGTGTAGTATTTGACTTAACAGATAATTTAGGAAAAAGAAACATAAAACAAAGCCTAATAGTTCTACAAAATTTAATATATGAAAAAGAGCCAATACAAAAAATACTAATAACACTATACAATCACTTCAAAAAATTATTATTTACAAAAATCGCAATAAAAAATAATAAAGATATGATATATTCATTAAACTTAAAACCAAATCAAACATTTTTAGTAAATAAATATAAAACTCAAGCAAAATATTTTAACCAAAAAGAACTCAAAAACATTATGCAAGCTTTAATTGATTTAGATTACAACTATAAAAATGGACTAATAGATTTGCAAATTGGTCTAGAATCAATACTGTGCAGATATTGTTCATAAATGAAAATAGAAAGGACAAGCATTATGACAGAATACGAAAAAACAAACGCAAACAGAATATTAGAAGAAATCGCTATTTTAGAAAAAGCAAAACCAATGGAAACTTTAAAAAAAATATATTATATATACAGAAAAATGGGCGAAATATATTCATATAAAGAAGAATTTAATCTAGCACCAGAAGAAACTTACAGTGATTATATAGAAAAAATAAATATTCTACGTGCTGGCACAAATGGTAAAGGAGAAGCTCTATGTAGAGATATTAATGGAGCTATAGTTGAAATTTTAAGAAAGCAAGGAATAAATGCACATCTGGTATTTATGGAAGAAAATAATCCTTTATCACATGCAGACGGTTGTTTTGAAGTAGATGGAAGATGGTATTTTTTTGATTTAACACCAGATCTTATGAGAATTCAAACCGGAATGAAAGTAAATAAATTTGGAATATCACAAAAACAAATAGAATATGATTTAAAAAAAGCAGATCCACAAGGAATAAGAGTATACCACTTATACAGAATGAATGAACAAAATGATGGAAAAAAATTCTCTGAAATACCTCCTGAAAAGATAAAACAATGGGATGATGAATTTAAATTCAACTATAAAGGAATATACACAGACGAAATATTTGAAATGATTAAAGAAGAATGTTCAGATAAAGAATTAATGAAAGAATTTTTCAAAACAGATAAAGAATCGGAAATAGTCAATAAAAAATTTGATTTTTTCCTAGAACACTTAAAAGTTATAAAAGCAAATTATAATAAAGAAATAGGAGATAGAGAAGCTATTAATTATTATTTTAAATTAGCCAAAAGTGTTTTTACAATAGACGAAATAAAAAATTATTTGGAAATATTTAATGGTTACACTGAAGAAGAGGAAAAAAGAACTACTCAAAAAGTAGTAATAATTAAAAAAGAAAACGAAAATGTTTACTATATATATGACTCAAATACGAAGATATATAAAAAAATTTCTAAAGAAGAATTATTAGAAAAAGATATAAAAAATCTTAAAAGAAAAGAGGAAATAGATACAATTTCCAAATTTATAGAAAAAAATGAAAAAAGGTTTGAAAAAAAATTGAATTTTTTCGTTAGTTTAAAACCATTGAGAGAGTAAGAGCAAAAAAATATAAAAAAACTTAACGACATGAAGTTATGCGGTTTTTAAGGTAAAAAAATATAGA
>CALXUX010000027.1 GCA_944391785.1 uncultured Clostridia bacterium | reverse complement strand
TGATAGTGATTCGAATGTAGAAGTAAGATTAAAATTATTAAATGAAATTGGAAGCCAACCTACAGTAATTACAAATTTTGAAGATATAAATTCTACCGTTACGAAAAGTAACAACAGTACATAAAGACGTATCAGAGCGACTTATAAAAATAAACCCAAGTTTAGCAAAGCAAGTTAGAATAATCTTAGACGAAAACAAAGCAGAAAGACACATAAGAGGAGGAATGGCAACAAAACTAAAATATAGCCATTTAAAATCTAAAAACTGAAGGTGTCCTAAAATTGCCTCATACTATCAATATTTATCTACAAAACAATTATTAAATTCAAAAGAAAAAGAAAATAAAGTCTGTTATGCAGCAGGAACAGGCAAAAAGACATCTATATTATTTTTAATTAACAATTTATATAAAAAAAATAGATTTGCCAAAATTTTGCTTATTGTAGATAGACTAATAGAGCAAGAATATTTTGAAAAAAACCTAAAATCCTTTATAAAATCAGAAGTAGAAGTAGCCTTAACAAGGCAAGATTTAGAAAAATTATTAACTAATGCAAAAACTCAAATAGTAATAACCACATCACAAAAACTGTTAAAATATGATTCAAAAAACTTAGGAGAAATGTATATAATTTCAAATGTAAAAGATATATATGAAGAAGATTTTATAAAAGATAAAAGCCTAGAAATTTTTCCAAATTCAGTTTTAATAAAATATTCTAATTTTAAAAACAAAGAAGAAAAAGTTTTATATAATTACTCAGAAACCCAAGCTCTACAAGATGGCTTACTTACAAAAATTTTTTATGTAGCAGAAGAACTTAAAAGAAAATCTGAAATAAATGTAGAAAATGACCTAAAAGAAATTTTAGTGCAAAATGAAAATTTAAGTATAGAAGAACTTCAAGAATTACATCAAAAAGCAACATCTCAAGCAATAATAAAAGATATAACTTCAAGCTATATAGAAAATAAAATAATTATATATACAAAATACGAAAATTGTATTCATTATCTAGAAGAGTTATCAAAATTTAAAACTGTAGCAACAACAAGTGTTTCTGACTATATGAAAGAAAATGAAACTATACAAAATCTAAAAAGAGAAAATGGCACAATAGAAAATTATAAAAAAGAAAGTTTAAATGATTTTAATAATGATAACCTAGAAATTTTAGTTGTATCTTCATTAGAAGAATTACAAAAAATAGTAACACCAAATGTAACTAAAATTTATAAAGATATTCCTATAAATGTAAAAATATTACAAGAAATAACAGAAATACTAAGTAAAAAAAACAAGAATAAAAATATAGGAATACTAATAGATTTTGCAAAAAACAATGAATTAATTGCAAATTACAAAAAGGAAAGCCAAAATGTGCAAGATATATCTATACTAATTAATAAAACAAGAGTTTTACTACTAGACTTGGTAAGCAAAGCAAATAAAATAGAAGAAAAATTAAAAGAAAATAAATCAATAAATAATATACTTACAATTATAGAAATAGAAGAATATCAAATATTAGTAAAAAGTCTAATCGAAAAATTATTTTTTCTATTTTCATCAGAAAAGCAAATTGAGAAAATACCTAAAGACAAAATAAAAATATACAAAGAAAGCTTAAAAATGATTTTAAAATTATTAGACAAAATATCAGTTATTTATGCAAAAGAGATTGAAGATCCAAATCAGATAGAAAAATTATGCAAAATTATGGGAATAGAAAATTTTGCATTTACAGTAATAAGTAAAAACGATATAATTCAATATCCAAATTTATCAGGAACTTGGAAAGAACTCAAGTTTTGCCAAAAAGTAGAAGCCTTAAAAAATAGACTAAAAATTTATATGTTTTATAGTGATAAAACAACTTTAGATATGGTAGAAAGTGATTATATTGAAGGAAAAATAGATAAAACTACATATTTTAATTACATAGAAAAATTTAAAGAAGATTATGTAAGAAAAGTAATTAATAAAAAAATACCAACTGAAATAAAAAAGAGTAGATTTTCGGAAATTTTATATGAAAATATAAAAAATAAAATGTATTTAAAAGCACTAAATGTTAACTCAGAAGAAATTTTAATAAATTTAATACTCAATTTAAAACAAGATATAACTCAAGAAATAAAAATTAACTGGAAGCAAAATCTATTTGTACGTAAAAAAGTAAGACTAATTATAATAGAAGAATTATATATGAGAATGGAAATGGGAGAAATTTCTATTCCAGAAGAAACATTTGACACTTTTTTAGAAGAAATAGAAAAAATTGCATTAGAAACTTTAGATGTTACAAACACAGAAAATAAAGATAAATTTTATTACATAAAAAAGAAAAATGCATTTGCAATGGGAAAAAGAGTAGGTGATAAATTTTTAGTACTAAAAAATTCTACTACAGTCGAGGGCTATAGCCAAAAAATGAATGGAGGATATTTGCTATTGATTAAGGAATTAAGCGATAAAGAAATAATTAAAAATGATAAATTTGTAAAAGACTATTTATTTAGTTCATCTTCTGCAGCAGCAAATGTTATACTAGGTAGAAGTGCAAATGGAAGAATAGAATGGAAAGATGAATTTGGTAAAACATTAGCAGAAAATGAAATGTAATAAAAAATGTAAATTGAAAATAAAAAAATTAAAAGAGGAAGTAAATAAAAATTAAAAAATAATCAAAAAAGGGAGTAAATAAAAAATTTAAAAAAATGAAAATACGAAGGGAGGACAAGCCATGAAAAATCAGTTTAGAGGTTATATTCCATATACTGAAGAAGATTATAAAAATATATGGAAAAATGCTTTTATTATAATAGACACAAATGTAATTTTAAATTTTTATAGATATTCAGATCAAACAAGAAATACAATGTGGACTATTTTAGAACATTTAAAAAACAGAATATTGGTATCTAAAACAAAATGGAATTAATTTAGGAGGCAGACCAGAACTATTACAAGAATTCTATGAAAAAACAGAGCAACTACTTCTAATTTGTACTACAAACTCATTTGTAAAAGGTTACAGTACATACTATAATGGGAGAGAAGCACCAAATAGTGTAATACGTGAAATGGAAGAAGTGCGTAAAAAGGAAAATGATGAAAGAAATATAAATAACCCAGAAGAACTTTATAGATGTGAAATTTTATTAAGAGGAGTAATAAGAAAAGCTTTTTCTAGAAATTAAAAAATAGCCAAAGTATTAACGATTTTGGCTATTTTAAATTGGATACAAATTTTAAACAATTAATTAAGCTCCTATTTATAAAGAAACTTTTTCAATTGAATTTTTTCTTTTCTTTGTTTCAACTGGAGGTGGAATAAGAGGGCTATATGAGTTACCATCAAAAACCTCAACTTCTACTGTTCTAGTTAAAACATCAGTATAACTATAAGTAACATTTCTATTATTTTCCTCATATTTTACAACAAAAATATTTGGATAAGCTTTTTCTATTGTAGCTTCTTTTTCAAAGGCTTTACTTCTTCCTAAAGAACCTTTGACTATTATCTTTTGGCCAATCTTTTCTAAGATGTCAGTTTTAAGATTTGCGATGTCATTCCTACAAATCATACTATCACCTACTCCCTTAAGATAGCTTCATTATAGCAATTTTTGCAAAAAATGTCAAAAAATGAAAAACACCTTCAAACCTTAAAAACATACAGCAACAAGCAATACGCAGTATATTAACATTTAAGTTACAATTATATTACAAAAATATTACAAAATGAATAAATAATAAATTTTTGAATGAATAATTAAAAAGTTTAATACCTAAAATCCCATTTTTTGAGGATTTTAGGTACATAGTTAGATATAAACTTGTGTCATTTTGCCATTTGAACCAATTCCATCTACTCCTCTTTTGCCATCACGTAATTCAGAGGCGATGTCATCTATTGTAATATATTTATAATTTTCAGTTAGTGCAACTTTTTCTGCTATTATTAAAGGATCTAGAAAGTCAATTAAAATTCTGGCAGGAGAAGATGCAAAATTTGCACCTGCTATTATTAGTGCTTCAAAATAACTCTGGCATGCACCTGCGAAAATTACAGTGTGATTATTGGTTTCTAAATCATAACGTCTTGCTTCTTTTACTGTATTTACAAAATGTCTTGAATTTCTATAGTTATAAATGTCATTATAACCTATATTTTTTTTTATCATTCCGTCATGTCCTGTTATTATTAAGATGTCTGGTTTGTATATTGTGAGTAAGTTATATACTATTTTGGGTTGTTTATATTCAGGAACATTTTTTACAATTGCATTTAAACCTACTTTTTTGTAATAGTAATATGATTTTTCAGAATATTTTTTGTCTCCATCTAAGTGCAAAATTTTACCCGTAATTACTTTATTACTAAAATTTTGTTTTTGAACATGTATATTTCTCGAAAAAATTTCTTTTTTATTTTTTATATATTTTAAGTTATTTTCTAATCTATTCCTAATCTTTTTATCCAACAATTTTAAAGTATCTCGTACAATCTTTTTATCTACAACTTGTAAATCTTCAAGGGGACTATCTGCTTCAACTCTTTCTATTATTCCAGTTAATATAGCAATTTTTTGATTATTTTTAGTTATAATTTTATCAACTAAAAAAATTATATCATTTTGGTGAGATTTTCTACTAACATAATTACCTTTTTTTATTGAGCTCATTTAAAAGTTCATCCCTTTCATTAATTAAGTAAATAAATACTTAAATTAATATAATAGAGGGGATTATATTAAATCTTTAATGTATCATCATTCTCTAAAAAACTCTTAAGTAAATTAATTAGAACAAATTTTAAATCATTCAACTAATTCATAAAACTAGGCTTAATAAATTTTATGTCGAAATTTATATTTTTGTGACAAAAAACATCTTACAAAATTACTTTAAATAAAAAACATATAAATAATAGCATAAAAAAGATGCACAAACATATATATTTATAAAGAAAAAATAAGGAGGTAAAAAAATGATTAATATTGCAAAAGAAAACTTGTGTATTAATAAACTTGTAGCCGAAAAGAAGGACATAATATTTGTAGAAGGAGATATGATAGTACCAGACTCAAAACCAGATATATTAAATCAAATTAGTACAAGTGGGGTAGTATGTATTTATAAAAAAGACTTGCAAGAAGGTAAAATAAGGCTAGATGGAAATATAAACACATATATTATGTATCTACCAGACGGAGTAAGTGAAACAGTAAGAGGATTAAATACAAGTTTAGACTTTTCAGAAGTAATAGAACTTCAAAACGTAACTCAAGATATGCAAGTTACTTTAACAAACAAAATAAAATCAATTGAATGTAAAGTAATAAATGGAAGAAAAATAGGAATCAAAGCAGCTGTAGAAATAAATATAAAAGTATTTAAAAATGAAGAAATTGAAATTGTAAATGATATTCAAGACTCAAGTGATATTCAAATGCTAAAAGAAAATTTGATGGTAAATTCATTAGTTGGGTCAGGTTTAACTAAAATTTATGCTAAAGATACTATCCAAATTGATAGTATAGATATGCTTGCAGAAATATTAAGTACAAATCTTAATATAATAGATAAAGACATAAAAATCAGTTATAACAAAATTTTAACAAAAGCAGAAGCAGAAATAAAATTATTATATCTAACAGAAGACAATAGAATAAAGCAAATAACATATAAAATACCAACAGTAGGATTTATAGACATACCAAATGTAAATGAGAACAACATATGTGATGTAAATTATGAAATAAAAAACATTATAATTAAACCAAACAGTCAAGAAGAACACTCAATTTATGTAGAAATTGAAATAGAAGTAAAATGCAATGTATATGAAGAAAAACAAATAAACTTAATACAAGACTTATACAGTCCATCACAAATTTTGGATTTAAAGAAAAAACAAGTAATGACAATTACAAATAAAACAAAACGAAAAGAAACTAAGAAAATAACAGAAAAAATAAGTTTAAACAACATAGAAGACATGTCGCTAATAGATGTAACTGTAGCAGCACAATTTTTAAAAGAAGAAAAAATAAATTCAAAAATACTATATGAAGGTGAACTAGAACTTAAATTTATGTTTTTAAGCAAAGACATGAAAATTCAAATGGAAAATGCAAAAATTCCATTCGACTATGTAATAGATGAAATACAAAATGGAGAATTATTAAATGTAACAAATGATATAGAAATACAAACCCAAGACTTTATAATTCAAGCTAACTCAGAAATAACAGTAAATGTAGGTTTAGTAATTAATACAGACTTATACCAAACAGCAAATCTAAACCTAATAGACGAAATAGAAGAAGTAGGGGCACGTGATGAGCAAGATTATAGTTTAATAATTTATATAGTAAAAAAAGACGACAGTTTGTGGAAAATTGCAAAAAAATTCGGAAGTACAGCCTCTGATATTTCAAGAGTAAATGGGATTGCAGAAGATAATATAATTTATCCTGGTCAAAAATTATTTATCCCGAAATTTACTAAGGCAAATCCTGTAAGTGTATAGAATATATTCTAGGTCCAGGATAAGGTTACCAAATATATTTTTTAAAATTAAAGAAAAATTTAAAAAAAAGAAAAATAGAAGACTGATAAAACTTATAGTAATATTCCTAATAGCATTTATAACTATGAAAATGATAATAAATGCAATAATGCCAATTTTTAATAAACTATGTGAAGATAAAGCAAAATCAATAGCAACTATTATATCAAATAATGAAGCAACATCTGTTATGAGCAGATATACATATGATGATTTATTTATAATAGAAAAAGATACATCTGGAAATATCACAATGATTAGATCAAATATGATAACAATAAATGAAATAATTTCAGATGTAGCTGTAAAAATACAAGAGCAATTAGAAGATAAAACTAAAAACACAGTAAAAATACCACTTGGAAGTTTTACAGGAATAAACTTACTTGCAGGTCAAGGACCAGAAATTGAAATAATAATTACGTCTAGTGGAAATGTAGAAACAGATTTAAAAAGTGAATTTGTATCTCAAGGAATAAACCAAACATTACATAGGGTATACTTAGATGTAGTCTGTGAAGTCAGTATATTAACACCATTTAATAATATTTCCCAAAGTATAAAAAATCAAGTATTATTACTTGAAAACGTTATTGTAGGTCATATTCCAGATGCATATTATAATTTAGAAGGAATAACAAGTTCAAGTGATGCTATGGAATTGATAAATTAGATAAATATAAAATTATATGATATTTAATTTTGCATATTGCATATAAAAATAATAAGTTAAAAAAAGAACTAAATATTTAAATAATTTGGTTCTTTTTCTATTTGTTAATTAATAATCTTATTGTCTTTTATTTAAAATAAAGTACTTTTTTAATAATGAAAGAAATAATTAAAAGTCTGAAAAGCTTTTAATTCTAGTATATTCACATTTTTAGCAAGTTTAAGTTTTACTTTTATTAAGCATATAACTTAAATTAAATTGCTATAACTTATTTTTAATTGAGAACATTTAGCTTTATGATTTTTTTATTTTTTGAAAATTTTTTAATATTTTTTTTTCGCTTTTTTATTGTCTTTAATTTTATTTTGTGATATAGTGTTTATATGTTTTAAGACCATATAATTAAGTTATATGATTAATGAAAACCAAGGAGGAAAAAATGGTGAAAAGGCAAATAGAAAATCAAATAAATAGTCAAATAAAAAGAGAAAGAGGAATATCACTAATAGCACTAATAATCACAATAATA
>CALXUX010000026.1 GCA_944391785.1 uncultured Clostridia bacterium | reverse complement strand
GTTTATATAAATTACGCAATCCTATATAATTTTTGGCAAGTATAATTGCATGATATGTTTTTAATTTTTTATATTCTTCTTTTTTTGCTTCTTTATCTGCTGCTACTTTGTCTATATCTTCTACAATCTTTGCTCCTTTTTCCTTTAACATATCTACCATTACATTAAATACTTTTACAGTTGTGTCTACATCATCTAAGGCACGGTGAGCTACTTCTACTTTTATTCCTAAATTTTCTGCAATTTTTCCTAGCTTGTATTTTTTATAGTCTGGGAATAGGTCTTTTGCAAGGCTCAAAGTGTCTAAGTATGTATAGTTAAATTCATAACCTAAATTTTTTGCATTTTGTTTTAAAAATCCTACATCAAAATTTGCATTGTGTGCAACTATTATAGTTTCTTTTTCATCTCCTAGAAATTCTACTATTTTAGGGAAAATTTCTTTTATTGTTTCGCAAGTTTCCACCATATCATCTGTTATGTTTGTAACTTCTGTTACTCTTTCTGGTATGTGTTTTTCTGGGTTTACAAATGTAGAAAATTCATCTATTACTTCTCCATTTTTTACTTTCATTATTCCGTACTTCTGTTATTTTTTCGGTTATGGCTGAAAATCCTGTTGTTTCTAAGTCTAGTACGCAATATGTTGCATCTTCTATTTTTTGCCCTCTTCCATTGTATACAGATTTTGTGTTATCTGGTGCTAAGTATGCTTCTACTCCATATATTACTTTTATTTTTGGATTGTCTACTCCAAGTAGTTTGTGTGCTTCTGGGAAGCTTTGTACTACTCCATGGTCTGTTATTGCGATTGATTTCATTCCCCATTTTATTGCTCTATTTATAAGGTCTGTTGCTGATGTCATTGCATCCATTTGGCTCATTTGTGTGTGCATGTGTAGTTCTACTCTTTTTACTTCTGCTTCGTCTTTTCTTTCTTTTCTTTTTAATCCTTCCGATTCTATTATTGTGTTTGTCATAACTGTTAGCTCATTTGAAAATGTGTCCATTTGTGCTGTTCCTGCAATTTTTATTCCTTTTGCTGATTTTAATCTTTTTATGACTTTTTTGCTATTGTCTTTAGTTAAAAATGCTTTACAAGTCATACTGCTTGTACCATCATATATGTCAAAGCTAAGTAAAATTTTTCCTGATTTTAATTCTTTTTCTTCTAGGTCTATTAATTCTCCATCTATTGCAACTTTGCCAGATTCTACTCCTAGTTCTGAAATTTTTATGAGTTGCTCATTTATAACTGGTGTCATTCCAAATATTAATGGTGTGTTTTCTTCTTCTGTTGGAAGTTCTGGTACATCTGTTTTTTCAAGTGAGATTATTGTATTTGCAATTACTGTTATGTCTCCTTGGAATGTGTCTAATCCTGCTTTTCCTGTTACTTTTATTGCTGTGGCTGCTTTGATTTTTTCTAATATTTCTGTTCCTTCTTTTATGTCTTTTGCAAATGATTTACAAGTTATTGTTCCTGTTCCATCATATAGGTCAAATATTAACATTCCGCTTCCCTGTTTTTGTTTCTCTTGCTTCTTGCGTTATAATTCTTCCTTCTAAAGTAATTCTTCCATCATTTGCTGTTATGTCTTTTATTTTTTCTTTTTTCTCTTTTGCTTTTGTAGTTTTTCCCATTATATAGTTTTGTTTCGCTTCTTGATTGTTTGCATTTTCTTCAGTTATTTCTTCTGGGATATAGTTTGGATTTTCTTCCACATATCCTTCCAAATTTTCTGGCATTTTGTAGTCTGGGTCATTAAATTCTTGAATATTTGCCATGTTTCTTTCTTGATTACTTGATGAACTTATATTATTTTCATTTTTTGAATTTATATTAGAATGATTTTCTTCTTTGCTTGCGTGCATTATATTTTCTATTGCCTTTTCTTCTATATTTTTTACTTTTTCTTCATATTCTAAAATTTCTTTTTCTTCTATATCTTCTTCTAGTTCTACTTTATATTCTATTCCATATAGATTTTTTAGAACTCTTTCTAGTTCTTTATCTGTTTTTTTGGCTCTTAGGAAGTCTGCACCTTTTATGTGCATTTTTACAAGTATTTTGTTTTCTATTATTTTTATGTCACTTTTCATTAATAGTAGTGGTTTTGCAAGTGGGTATTTGTGGGCCATGTAACATATTATATTTCTCCATTCGGTATCTATTGATTTTTTTCTTGTGTTTTCTTCATATTCGATTTTTAAGTTTATGCTGGTAAATTTGAATCTTTCTATTAGAAATTTTTCAAAATACCATATTTCTTTTATTTCTATGTATTCGTTTGATTTTATGGTTATTCCTAATTCACTTTTCTTTTTTACAAAGTTTAGTCCTTTTATTTCGGCGTTTTTTATGTTTGATTTTGTTTCATAGTCACTGAATATGTCTTTTATACATTTGTTTTTTTGTTTTTCTTTTTGTAGTTTTACTTCTATTTCATTTTGTGCCATTTTATTACTTCCTTTCGAAAAGTACTTTTTTCTTTCATATTTTATCATATTTTATTTTTTTGTTAAAGGCTTTTACAATTTTTATTTTGTTTACAATTTTTATTTTGTTGATAAATTTAAATACCCTTAAAGTATTTCATTATATACTTTAAGGGGTTATTGTTTAATTTGTTATATATTATCATTCATCTTTTGTAGTATTAATTTTTAATAATTTAAATATTTCTACTATTAATAATGGAGAAAATACTAATATTATTAACTCTATTATATTTGACATTGGTAATACTGGTATACTAAATATAGTTCTTAATCCTGGAATCAATAATATTACAAACATTAGAATCGCAGAGATAACTACTGCTCCTACTAATTTTTTATTGTCGAATATTTTGGTTTTAAATATTGATTTTTTGTTATTTCTTACATTAAATACGTGAACAAGTTCTGCTAGTGCAAGTGTTGTAAACGCCATTGTTTGTCCTACTTCGATTTTTGATTCGTCTAGTGTTAGGCCATCTATAGGTTCAGTTGTAGTTGCAAGTCCTATTATAAATGCTGCAAGTGTTATTAGTCCTATCATTATTCCTTGATATACAACTCTCCATACCATTCCTTTGGTAAATACTCCTTTACTAGGTTTTAATGGTTTTCGGTTCATTATGTCAGAGTTTGCTGGGTCAAATGCTAATGCCAGTGCTGGCAAAGAGTCTGTTACTAAATTTATCCATAATATGTGTATTGGAAGTAATATTTCTAAGTGATTTAAATCCATTACTCCACACCATTTTCCAATTAGTGGGGTTAGTAATGTTGCAAATAATAATACTACTATTTCTCCAACATTACTAGATAGTAAGAATTGTATAACTTTTAAAATATTGTCATATATTCTTCTTCCTTCTTCTACTGCTGATACTACTGTTGCAAAATTGTCATCTGTTAGTATTACATCTGCTGCTTCTTTTGCAACGTCTGTTCCTACTACTCCCATTGCACATCCTATGTCTGCTGTTTTTAGTGCTGGGCTGTCATTTACTCCGTCTCCTGTCATTGCTACAATTTCACCATTTTTTTGCCATGCTCTTACTATTCTTACTTTATGTTCTGGTGATACTCTTGCATATACTGAGTAGTTTCTAATATTTTTTTCTAATTCTTCATCTGACATATTTTCTAGTTCTTGACCTGTTATTGCTTCTGAATCTTTTTCTAAGATTCCTAATTTTTTTGCTATTGCTATTGCTGTTATTTTGTGGTCTCCTGTTATCATTACTGTTTTTATTCCTGCTGTTTTACATTTTTCTACTGCCTTTTTTGCCTCTTCTCTTGGTGGGTCTATCATTCCTACCATACCTATAAATATTAGGTCTTTTTCCAAAGTTTTCATTTCTTCTTTTGATGGCACATGGTCTAGCTCTTTATATGCACATCCAAGTACTCTTAAAGCTTCTTTTGCCATTTCTTCATTTCTATTGTCTATTGTTTTCCTGTAGTTTTCTAAGTCTTGATGTTTTTCTCCATTTATTTCATAGGCTACACATCTGTCTAATAATTCATCTATTCCACCTTTTGTGTATACTATATATTTGTCATTTACTTTGTTTACTGTTGACATTAATTTTCTGTCTGAATCAAATGGAATTTCTTCTACTCTTGGAAATTCTTGATATATTTCTTTTTTAAATCCTAGTTTAAATCCCATATCTACTAATGCTGTTTCTGTTGGGTCTCCTGTTAAGGTTTGGTCATCTGATACTTTTGTGTCATTACATAACATATTTGCATGTACTAGTTTTTTTAAGTCATCATCATTTGTTTTTGAAGCTTCTTTAGAAATTTCTTTCATATCTACTAAATTATTGTTCCAGAAGATTTTTTCTACTGTCATTTGATTTTTAGTTAGTGTTCCTGTTTTGTCTGAACAAATTACAGTACTACTTCCAAGTGTTTCAACAGCAGGCAATCTTTTTACTATGGCGTTTTTCTTTACCATTTTTTGTACTCCTATTGCAAGTACAATTGTAGATACTGCAGCTAAACCTTCTGGTATTGCTGCTACTGCTAAACTTACTGCTGTCATGAACATATGAATTGGTTCTTTTCCTTGCAACAATCCTATTACAAATATAATAATACAAATTGAAAGTGCCACTATTCCAAGTGTTTTTCCAAGTTTATTCAATTTTTGTTGAAGTGGTGTTTCTTGTTTTTCTGCTTGATTAATCATTCCTGCAATTTTACCAACTTCTGTTGTCATTCCTGTTTCTACTACAATTCCTTTTCCTCTTCCATATGTGACTAAACTTGATGAAAATAACATATTTGTTCTATCACCAATGCCTACTTCTGTATCATTTATTTTTTCAATAACCTTTTCAACTGGTACTGATTCTCCTGTTAATGAACTTTCTTGAACTTTTAAGTTTACAGCTTCTAATAGCCTTAAATCTGCTGGTATATAGTCTCCTGTTTCTAGAACAACTATATCACCTGGTACTAATTCTCTTGCTGGTATTACACTTATCTTTCCATCTCTTAATACTTTTGATGCATGGTCACTTAGTTTTTGTAATGCTTCTAATGATTTTTCTGCTTTTGATTCTTGAACAACCCCTATTATCGCATTTACTATTACTACAATCATAATTATAACTGTATCTGTTATACCTTCTCCTTCTGCTATTCCTACCGCCCCTGAAACTATTGCTGCTATTATTAGAACAATTATTGAAAAATCTTTAAATTGGTCTATAAATCTTTGAAACAATGTTTTTTTCTTGGCTGCTTTTAATTCATTAAAACCATACTTTTCTAATTTTTCTTTAACTTGTTCTTGCGTAAGTCCTTGCATGACATTAGTTTCTAACTCTTTTTCTACTTCTTGAGTTTCTTTGTTAAACCATTTCTTTTCTTCCAATTAAAATTCCTCCTCTTTCTTCTTTTGATATTTTTTACATTTTTTTGCATTTTAATGCAAGATTTATTTTTTTATAAAATTTAATAACTTGATTAATGTGCTTTAATTTTAATGCAGTTTAAATTATTTGCTTAAAAATAAGACTTCTAAAAGATTTATTTGAAATTCTTTTAAAAGTCTCACTACTTTTTTAAAAGCTACTAACCAGGTTTTAAACCGCGATTGTTGATTAGTATTTTAACAGTTACTCCCTTTTAAATTTATATTTGTGGTGACCCCTACGGGAATCGAACCCATGATTCCACCTTGAGAGGGTGGCGTCTTAACCGCTTGACCAAGGGGCCAATTTGTACTATATATTTATACCACGTTTTTTTAGTTTCGTCAATTATTTTTGAAATTAAAATCTAAAAAAGCCCTTAATCGTCTTTATTTAAATCCCAAAACTAAATACTATTTTAAATTAATTACTCCACATTAACTAAAACCTGTCCCAAATTATCCATTTTTGGTCACTTGGGACCTGTCCCAGATTAACTATTTTAGGTCACGTCTGACCTGTCCCAGATTAACCATTAGCAAATTTCAAAGTCTATTTGTCTTAGCATTTTGTTTGCTGATATTACTTTTATTGTTACTTTATCTCCTATTTTATATGTTTTTCTTGTTTTTTCTCCTATTAGTATTTTTCTGTTTTCGTCATATTCAAAGTATTCGTTTCCTAAGTGTTCAAATCTTACTAATCCTTCTATTGTGTTTTCTAGTTCTACATATATTCCAAATTGAGTAACTGATGATATTATGCCTTCATAACTTTCACCTATTTTATCTTCCATATATTCTGCTTTTTTCAAGTCTATGCTTTCTCTTTCTACTTTTGTTGCTATTTTTTCTCTTTCTGATGATTGATTTGCTCTTGTTTCGGCTTTTTCTTTGTATTCTTCTATAAATTTGTCTGATACATTGTAGCTTTCTTCTAGATATTTTGAGATTATTCTGTGTATGAATAGGTCTGGATATCTTCTTATTGGTGATGTGAAGTGACAATAGTATTTGCTTGCTATTCCGAAGTGTCCTTTGTTTTCTGCTTCATATTTTGCAACTTTTAGAGTTCTTAGTATTAGGTTTGATATAACTTTTTCTTCTTTACTTCCTTTTACTTTTTCTAGGATTTTTGCTAATTCTTTTGGGTATATTTTTTCGTTTGATATTTTTATTTTTAGGCCAAAGTTGTATAAGAATTTATTTAATTTTTTTACTTTGTCTATGTCTGGTTCTTCATGGACTCTGTATATGAATGGACTTCCTAGCCAGTAGAATTTTTCGGCTATTACTTCATTTGCTGATAACATAAATTGTTCTATTATTTCGTGACTAAAGTATTTTTCGTATTTTGTTACATTTTTTACTTTTCCATTTATGTCTAGTTCTATTTTGCTTTCTGGTAATTCTAAGTTTAGATATCCTTGATTTAGTCTTTTGTTTTTTAGAATTAGTGCAAGTTCTTCCATTAGTTTAAAGTCTTTTATGTAATTTTTATATTTTTGTAAGATTTTTTTATCTGTTCCGTCTAAGATTTTTTGCACATCTGTGTAGTTCATTCTTTCTGTGACGTTTATTACTGATTTGTATACTTCTGAGTATATAACGTTTCCTTTTTTGTCTATTTCCATGGTACAAGATAGTGTTAGTCTGTCTTCTCCTGCATTTAGGCTACATAGTCCATTTGATAATTCTCTTGGTAGCATTGGGATAACTCTTCCTAGCATATATATACTTGTTCCTCTGATTAATGCTTCTTGGTCTAGCAATCTTCCTTCTTTTACGTAGTTACTTACGTCTGCTATATGTACGTCTAGTTTGTAATTTTCGTTTGGAAGCTTTGTTACTTTTACTGCGTCATCTATGTCTTTTGCATCTTCTCCGTCTATTGTAAAGATTGTGTCTTTTCTTAGGTCTACTCTATTTTTTATGTCCTCTTTATTTATTTTGTTTCCATATGCTTTTGCTTCAGCTACTACTTGCTCTGGAAATGTTGATGGTAATTTATATTCTTTTATTAGTGATAACATATCTATCCCTGCTTGGTTTGGTGATCCTAGTACTTCAATAATTTTTCCTTCTGCTTTTTTTCCTTTGCTTGGGTATTTTGTTATTTTTACTAATACTTTATGGTTGTTTCGAGCTTTTCCAAATTCTGATTTTGGTATAAATATGTCTGTTCCAAAACTTTTATCATCTGGTACTACAAAGCCAAAGTTTGTATTATTTTGAAATGTTCCGACTAATGTGTCTTTTCCATGGCTAATTATTCTTTTTATTTTTCCTTCTGCACTTTTTATTTTGTTTTTTTCTTCTATTATTTCTATTAATACTTTGTCTCCGTTTAAGGCATTTTGAGAATTTTCTTTTGATATATATACCTCTTCTTCTTCTTCTTCTATTTTTACAAAACCAAATCCTTTTTGGTGCTTTCTCTATATTCCTTCTTGATAGTTTTCTTCTATGACTTTGTATCTGTTTTTTTTGTTTTTTCCTATTTTAAATTCCATTTCTAATTGATGTAATATTTCTATGAATTCTGGATAGTCTTTTTTAGGTACTCCTAATATCATTGCTATTTCTTTTGCTTTCATGGGCACATAGCTGTCGTCTTTCATAAATTCTAATATTAATTCTGCTTTTTTGTTCATTTATAAATTTTCCTCTCTTTATTTATTGTCATTTTGTCCATGTGGGAATGATTGTTTTTTGGACATTTTGGCTTTTTTCTTTTTTCCTTTTGGCTACTTTCCTCTTGTGGACAAATTGGAGTTTATAAATTATTTAAAAAGAGCGTGTTAGACTATAACCGCTCTCTATTTTGCCATATATAATATACCAAGTGCTATTGTAAGAATTGCAAATATTATTGCTAATATAACTGTCCATCTTTTTAATTTTCCTTCTTTTGTTCTTCCTTTGTTTTTTTCATAGAAGTTGTTTGTTGATGAACCTGTTATTGTTGAAGATAATCCTTGATCTTCTTTTGTTTGCATTAGTGCTAATATAATGATTGCAATTGCTACTATAAAATATATGACTATTAATATATTTCTTGCAATTTCCATTTACGTTTTTCCTCCTAGCTTGTTTGTCTTTTCATTTATTTGGTATTTTACCATATATTTATATAAATTGCAAATTTTTTTTGAAGTTTGCTTTTTTAATACATTCCTTCCATTCCTGATGGTGCTCCGCTTCCACAGTTGCAAGATTTTTCTTCTGGTACGTCTGTTACTAGGCTTTCTGTTGTTATTACCATTGATGCAATTGATGCTGCATTTTGGATTGCACTTCTTGTTACTTTTGTTGGGTCTACTATTCCTGATTTTTTCATGTCTACATATTTTTCTGTTGATGCATCAAATCCTGTTCCTACTGGTGATTGTTTTACTTTTTCTATTATTACTGCTGGTTCTAGTCCTGCATTTATTGCTATTTGTTTTGCTGGTTCTTCTAGGGCTTTTAATACTATTTTTGCACCTAACTTTTCTCCACCTTCTAGAGTTTCTACGTATTTTTCTACTTTTGGTATTACATTTAATAGTGCTGTTCCACCACCTGCTACTATTCCTTCTTCTACTGCTGCTTTTGTTGCAGATAGTGCGTCTTCTATTCTTAGTTTTTTGTCTTTCATTTCAACTTCTGTTGCTGCTCCAACTTCGATTACTGCTACTCCTCCTGCAATTTTTGCTAGTCTTTCTTGAAGATTTTCTTTGTCATAACTGCTTGTTGTTTCTTCTATTTGTGCTTTTATTTGTTTTATTCTTTCTTGGATTTTTGCTTTGTCTCCCATTCCATCTACTATTATTGTGTTTTCTTTTTGTACTTTTACTTGTTTTGCTTTTCCTAGTTGTTCTATTGTTACATCTTTTAGTTCTAACCCTAAGTCAGATGTTATTACTTCTCCTCCTGTTAGTATTGCTATGTCTTCTAGCATTGCTTTTCTCTTGTCTCCAAATCCTGGTGCTTTTACTGCTACTACATTTAATACTCCTCTTAGTTTGTTTAATACAAGTGTTGATAATGCTTCTGTTTCTACATCATCACATATTATTACTAATTTTCCTGATGCTTGCATTAAGTTTTCAAGTAGTGGTAATATTTCTTGGATATTGCTTATTTTTTTGTCTGTTATTAATATGTATGGGTTATCCATTATTGCTTCCATTTTTTCTGTGTCTGTTACCATATATGGTGATACATATCCTTTGTCAAATTGCATTCCTTCTACTACATTTAGGTCTGTGCTTGATGTTTTTGATTCTTCTATTGTTATAACTCCATCTTTTGATACTTTTTCCATTGCTTCTGCAATTAATTCTCCTACTTCTGTGCTATTTGCAGATATGCTTGCAACTCTTGCTATGTCGCTTTTTCCGTTTACTTCTGAGCTTATTTCCTTTAGACCATCTACTACAACTTCTACTGTTTTATCCATTCCTCTTTTCATTGCCATTGGGTCTGCTCCTGCTGCTACATTTTTTACTCCTTCTTTTATCATGCTTTGTGCAAGGACTGTTGCTGTTGTTGTTCCATCTCCTGCTACATCATTTGTTTTTTCTGAAACTTCTTTTACTATTCTTGCTCCCATGTTTTCGAATTTGTCTTCTAGTTCTATTTCTTTTGCTATTGTTACACCATCATTTGTAATTAGTGGTGCTCCAAAGCTTTTGTCTAGTACTACATTTCTTCCTTTTGGTCCTAGTGTTACTTTTACAGTGTCTGCTAATTTATTTACTCCTTCTAATAAGGATTTTCTTGCTTCTTCTCCAAATCTTATTTGTTTTGCCATTTAAAATCTTTCCTTTCTTTTTTTTTAGTTTTTTCTCAATCTTTTTTAGTTTTTATTCAACTATTGCTAATATGTCATCTTGTTTTACTATTATATATTCTGTTCCTTCATATTTTACTTCTGTTCCTGAATATTTGCTTACTATTACATTGTCTCCTTTTTTTACATTCATTGCTTCTGGTTTTCCATCTATTATTTCTCCTGGACCTACTTCTATTACTTCTGCTATTTGTGGTTTTTCTTGTGCTGAACTTGCTAGAATTATTCCACTTTTAGTTGTTTCTTCGCCTTCTTTCATTTTTATTAATACTCTACTTCCTAATGGTTTAATCATTGTTTATTACCTCCTTATATTTTTTATGTTTAATATTTTAGCACTCTTTTGGTTTGACTGCTAATAATTTATACCCTATTTTAAGAATTGTCAATACTTTTTTTGAAAATTCACAAAACTTTCACATTTTGTATTCTTTTTTTATTATATTCTTGCTTTTTTGTTATATGAATAATTTGAATTTTAATTGGTTATATAGTGTTTTTTATTGGATATAAATTATTTTGAAATCTTAGAATTTTATGTTACATTTTTATTTGATTAGTCTTTTTAGTTTTTAATTCAAACTTAAAAATCCAACTTTATTCAAAGTTGGATTTTTATGCTGTAAAGGAAATTGATGGCTTAATTTTAACTATTCCCCTTATATCGCAAATTGGATGTTCTTTTGGAACTGGAGATAATTCAATAAATCCTAATAGTTGCTTTTTGCCATATGAGTCTTTCGTATTTAGCTCTTCTAGTAGTAGATACACAACTTCAGGCTGTTGTTTTGAATTGTATTTGTTATAAATACTTTTATAACGTTCTCTTATTCTTTGATTTTTGTCCTTTTTTGATGGGCTTTTTTGTTCTTCATAAACCGTTGCTACATGATTAAAATCACTTTTTAGCATAGAACGACATACAATGGATGTTGGTTTATCTATATAATATACCAATTCCCTGTCTTTTTGGTCATTCCGCACATAAACTGTTCCTGGAATTCGATTATACTTTGTCATCATTGTAATGACCTCCTTAAATTTTTTTACATTAATATTTTATCATGATTTACATAATTTTGCAAGTTTTTGCTGCTTTTATTAATCCTACAAATAATGGTGCTGGTGTGTCTGGCCTTGATTTTAGTTCTGGGTGGAATTGTCCTGCTATAAAATATGGATGATTTGTTTTGTTTATTTCTACTATTTCAACTAAATTTCCGTCTGGTGATATTCCAGAACATATAAGTCCTGCTTTTTCTAGTTTTTCTTTAAATTCATTATTATATTCAAAGCGATGTCTATGTCTTTCGTTTATTTCTCTTTTTTTATATACTTCTTCTGCTAATGTTCCTTTTTTGATTACACATGGGTAGCTTCCAAGTCTCATTGTTCCACCTTTTTTATAAATCTTTTTTTGGTCTTCCATTATATGTATTACTTGATTTTTTGTACTTTGATTAAATTCTTCTGAGTTTGCATCTTTTATTTCTAATACATTTCTTGCATATTCTACAACTGACATTTGCATTCCAAGACATATGCCTAAAAATGGAATTTTGTTTTCTCTTACATATTTTATTGTTTCTATCATTCCTTCTATTCCTCTGTCTCCAAATCCTCCTGGAACTATGACTGCTTGTTTATTTTTTAATTTTTCTGATACTGTTTCTTTATTTATTGTTTCTGAGTCTATTAATTCTATATCTACATTTATATCATTTGCAAATCCTGCATGATGAATACTTTCTATTACTGATAGATATGAATCTTCAAGTTTTGTGTATTTTCCAACTATTGCAACTTTTACCTTGTTTTCTTTATCTATACTTCTTATATGGTCTATCATTTCTTGCCATTTTGAGTTGTCTGGTATATAGTTATCTAGTTTTAAGTGATTGCATATTTCTCTTGCTAGGCCTTCTTTTTCTAGCATTAGTGGTACAGCATATAGACAATCTGCTGTTTTGTTTTGTATAACTCCTGTTTTTCTTACATTACAAAATAATGATAATTTTTCTCTAATATTATCTGGTATTTCTTGTTCTGTTCTACATACTAATATATTTGGTTTGATTCCTAGACTTTGCAATTCTTTTACTGAGTGTTGAGTTGGTTTTGATTTTATTTCATTTGAACCAAATATATATGGAAGTAGTGTTACATGTATATATATTACATCTTCTGGATTTTTTTCTAGGCCTACTTGTCTTATTGCTTCTATTATTGATAGTCCTTCTATGTCTCCTACTGTTCCTCCTATTTCTGTGATTACTATATCTATGTCTGTATCTTCAAATTTGTATATTCTATTCTTTATTTCATTTGTTACATGTGGTATTACTTGTACTGTTTTTCCTAAGTAGTCTCCTCTTCTTTCTTTTTCTATTACACTTGAATATATTCCTCCCATTGATACACTTGAGTCTTTTGTTAGGTTTTCATTTATGAATCTTTCGTAATGTCCTAAGTCTAAATCTGTTTCTGCTCCATCATCTGTTACAAATACTTCTCCATGTTCATATGGATTCATTGTTCCTGGGTCTACATTTATATATGGGTCAAATTTTTGGATTGTTACTTTGTATCCTCTATTTTTAAGTAATCTTCCTATTGATGCTGCTGTTATTCCTTTTCCTAGTCCTGATACTACTCCTCCTGTTACAAATATGTATTTTGTATTCAATTTTTTCTCCTTTCTGGATTTTTTATTTTTATAACTAATATTAATTTAATAATTTAATTAAAAAAAGATTAAAAAATCCACCTTTTTTGGTTTTTTTTTAATCTACTTTTATATTTTAACATATAACATATTTATTTACAAGGTTAAATTGATTTTAATTTTTATTTTTTTGTTTTCGTTGCAGTTCACAACTAATAATTTAATATTTGCAGATGCCTTAGTAAATGTAATATATATAATTTTATAATTATTTATATTATTTTTTACTCGGCGTATTTTTTAGGTTGTGAACTGTAACTATATTAAGTTTTATTTTTCTATTGCTAATTATTAATTTCCTGCTGCATATTGACTATAAAACCAGCTGTTTATATCAAATGGTTCTAACATTTCTGGTAGGCCATAATCTACCCCATTTGTTTCTACTCTTATAGATGTAATTTTTATGTCGTTAACTGGCGTACTTTCTTCTGTATTTCCTGTTTCTTCTGAATTGTCTGCTACTTTTACTTCGACATTTTCTATATTATGTACTACATCCATTCCTTCTATTACTTTTCCAAATGCTGTATAGTTTCCATTTAAACTTGTGTTTTCTTTTGTCATTATAAAGAATTGTGAAGATCCTGAGTTATATGATTCTTCTGTAAGTGATGATGAGTTTTGGCTATAATCTGATCTTGCTAATCCTAAAACTCCTTCTTCAAATTTTACAGTGTTGTTTACTTTATTTGCTATAAATTCACCTTTTATTGTGTATTCTTCGTCTGGTTCTCCATCTTTTAAGTCACTTTTATAACAACCAGTTGTTCCGTCTCCATTTTTGCTTCCACCTTGTATCATAAAGTCTTTAACTACTCTATGAAATGTTGAGCCATCATAAAATCCACGATTAGCAAGTGCTATAAAGTTTGCAACAGTTTCTGGTGCTTGATCTGGGTATAATTCCATTTTTACTGTTCCATATCCTTCTACTTCCATTGTTGCTATTGGATTTTCTACTTTCATTGTTAGTTTTTTGTAATATCCATATACAACTACTCCAATTATTGCTATTACTAATATTAGTGCTATTAACCATATAATTTTTTTTCCTATTTTCATAAAATCCTCCAATTCTTAGTTTATTAGCATTTTGCCTATAAACTATTTTTTTATTTTTATATTATTTTAAATTTTTTATACTTTTTGTTTTATTTAATTTTTGTTTGCCAAATTTATTGATTTTTATTGGTTTATGTTTAAAGTTTATTTATTTTATTTTAAACTAATACATTGTCAAATACAAATTGTTCTTGCATTCTTTTTAATGATTGTTTTATTGCTTTTGCTCTTACTTCTCCTATTCCGTCTACTTCATCTAAACTTTCAATATCTGCTGCTAATATGTGTTGAAATGATTTAAATGTTGATACTAAATTTTCTACTATATTACTTGGCATTCTTGGGATTTTGTTTATTATTCTATAGCCTCTTGTATATACTCCGAACTTCGTCATAATTGTCAAATGTTTCAAATCCTAGTAGTTTTGCTATATTACTTTCTTTTGTTAGGTCTTCATATGATAATTCTGAAAGTTCGTCATATACAATTTCTGGTGTTCTTTTCTTTTTGTTTGTTACTAAGTAGTCTTTTATTATTAATAGTTCTTCTTTTTCAATTCCTCCAACTAATTCTTCTAGTTGCATTTTTACAAGCCTTCCATCACTTCCAAGTTCATATATTTGTGATTGTATTTCATCTACTATTCTCATAACCATTTCTGCCCTTTGGATTGCTACTATTACATTTTCTAGTGTTACTATGTCATTGAATTCATATTCGTTTAATATATTTAATTTATTATCAAATACTTTTTTATATTTTTCTAGTGTTTGTACTCCTTGGTTTGCTTTGTTTAGTACTACATCTGTGTCTTCTAATATATATCTGTCATTGCCTTTGAATACTGTGATTATATTTCTTCTTTGTGATATGCTAATTACAAGTTCTCCTGTTTGTTTGGCTGTTCTTTCTGCTGTTCTGTGCCTTGTTCCTGTTTCTTTGGTTTCTATGGCGCTTGATGGTATTAGTTGGGCATTTGCAAATAATATTCTTTTTAAGTCTCCACTTAGTACTATTGCTCCATCCATTTTGGCAAGTTCATATAGTTTTGATGATGTGTAGTCTTCGTTTATGGAAAAACCTCCATCTACTACTTCTTTTATTATGTCTGTATTGTCTGTGATTAATAGCAATGCTCCAGTTTTTGCTCTTAAAATATTTTCAAGTCCTTCTCTTATTGCTGTTCCTGGTGCTATTAGTTTTAAGATTTCTGTTATACTATTTTCGTTTTTCTTTCTCAAATAGACGCCCCCATTCAAAGTAATTTGCTTTTTTATTTTAGTCCTACTTTTTTCATTGCTTCATTTACATTCTTGACACCTATTATATCTAATTTGTATTTATCTTTCAATAGTTTTTTGTTACTTTCTGGAATTATGCATGTTTTGAATCCTAATTTTTCTGCTTCTTTTATTCTTTTTTCTATGAGATTTACTCTTCTAACTTCTCCTGTTAAACCTACTTCTCCTATTATAACCATATCTTTTGGAATTGGTATATTTTTAAAGCTTGATGCTGTAACTAAAATCATTCCTAAATCCACTGAAGGTTCGTTTAGTTTTAACCCTCCTACTACATTTAAATATACGTCTTGGCTTCCAAGCATTAAACCTGCTCTTTTTTCCATTACAGCAATTAGAATTGCTAGTCTATTAAAGTCTACTCCATTTGCTGTTCTTTTTGGGAAACCAAATATGCTCCCGAGTTGTTAATGCTTGTAGTTCTACAAGTATTGGTCTTGTTCCTTCCATACAAGCTACAATGCAAGAGCCTGCTGGGTTATCTTCTCTTTCTGATATTAGAATGTCTGATGGGTTTAAAATTTCTGTCATTCCTTCTTCTTTCATTTCGAACATTCCTATTTCGTTTGTTGATCCAAACCTGTTTTTTACACCTCTTAATATTCTGTATGAAAAATATCTTTCTCCTTCTAGGTATAAAACTGTGTCTACCATGTGTTCTAAAACTCTTGGTCCTGCTATATTTCCGTCTTTGGTTACATGTCCTATTATTATTGTTGTTATTTCTCTTGATTTACAGATTCTCATAATTTGTGATGTTATTTCTCTTACTTGGCTAACACTTCCTGCTGCAGCTGAGAGTTCTTCTGAATACATTGTTTGGATTGAGTCTATTATTACAAGTTTTGGATTTATGTCTAGAATTGCTTGGTTTACAATATCAATATCTGTTTCTCCTAAAAATAGTATATCTTCATTTTCTATTTTTAATCTGTCTGCTCTTAGTTTTATTTGTTCTGCTGATTCTTCTCCTGAGACATATAGGACTTTTCCTTCTCCTTTTATTTTGTCGCAAATTTGTAAGATTAAGGTTGATTTTCCTATTCCTGGTTCTCCTCCAAGTAGTATAAGTGAACCTTTGACTAGTCCTCCCCCTAAAACTCTGTCAAGTTCTTCGAATCCTGTTGATGTTCTTAAAGTTTTTTTTGCTTCATATGAATTTAGTTTTTGTGGCGTGTTTGTTTTTTTATTTTCTTGTTTTAGATAACTGTTTTTGTTTTCTATTATTTTTTGTTCAAAAAATGTGTTCCAGCTGTTACATGCCGGACATTTTCCAAGCCATTTTGCTGATTCATAGCCACATTCATTACATACAAATATTGTTTTATTTTTTGCCATTTTTTCTCCTTTTTGTTGGTGTTTTTTATATGAAAGAGCTGTTTTATGTGTATTATTTTATAAGAACAAAGCGAAAATTAAAATTTTCGCACTGGTCACTAATTTATAATTAGTGGCCTCTTTTATAAAGAAGTTGTTTTTAAGTTTCCACCTATTTTCTTAGGCAACTCTTTTCTTTAATGGTCGT
>CALXUX010000025.1 GCA_944391785.1 uncultured Clostridia bacterium | reverse complement strand
AAAGAGAAGTATCTAACTTTATTATTATTGGCGGAGAGGGTGGGATTCGAACCCACGGTACGCTATTAACGCACGCCAATTTTCAAGACTGGTGCCATAAACCAACTCGACCACCTCTCCAAGTCTTAAAGAAATGTCTAGCGACAGTATTAATATTAGCATTTTTATAAACATTTGTCAATAGCATTTCTCCATTTTTCCAGAAAATTTCATCAATTATTACAATTTTGTATTAATCAATGAAATTTTCCAGTTTATTCATAACTATCATGATAAGAAATATAAGTACTTACTATAAGAAATAATAAATATCTTTTTTATAAATTTAAAACTATGACTCATTTTATATCCTTAAACCAACTATATTTTTTATAACAAATTATACATGTTGTTGAAATTATAATTATAGCAACTATAATTATAAATGTTTGTGAACCCGCATTAGGTAATTTACTTTCTGCAACTGTATTATCAGAAATATTTGTTGTGTTATTACTAGAGTTATTATTTTCCTTTTTAATATTATCTAAATATATCTCAACTTCAACATCTGTTTCAAGTTTCATAGGATTTGAAATAACTACACTTTGATTTCCACCTTTGGTAGCGACTTCTTTTACATATAAATATACTTCTTCCGCATTAGAAATTTCATTATAATTTGATATTTTTGTTGTATCTATTGTAAACTTTATATTATTATTTTTAGTTTGATTTTCTTCAATTTTTACCCAGTCTGTTATGTTTTTTTCATTTTTATTTGAAGATAAGTAATAATAATATTCCATTTTATCATTATTTACACTCTTTTCAATTTCATTAACTTCTACTTCTATCAATATATAATCCTTTTGTGAATTTTCTGTAAAATAATATGCTTTTACTTTTTTAATATCGGCTACAGCATTGTCCATTTTAGAATTCTCTGCATTTTCGTCTATTACAGTTTCTCCAATTATTTCTACCTCAAATTGCGTGGTTTCTGTTTGATAAATAAGTGTAATACTTATTGTTCCTAAATTATTATTACTAAACCCTGTTGCAGTTACTTCAGCAGAATTCATTTCAATACTTTCTGTTGTAGCATCATTGTAAGTAATTTCTATAACTCCGCCTGTTAGATCTAGTTCTTCTTTATTTTGAATATACTTCGTTTTTGTAGGCATTGTTTTTACACTTATTTGAGTAATTTCTTTTTCCACTACTACAATTGCTTGTGTAGCTGTTTGCTCTTCATATACAATTGTCACCGTTGTCTGACTTGCAGACAAATTATTTCCGTTTATTACTTCGTAATCTGTTATTTCTTTTACTATTCCATTAGCATATGTAGCTTTTACTATCATTCCTACACTATTAAAGTTTTGTCCTACCACATAATTTGTTTTATTTGGTGCTTGTAAAATTTCTATTTTTACAACAGAATTGGCTTTAACTGTAATTGCTTGTTCTATAGTTTTTCCTTCATAAGAAACTATTATTGATGATTGGTCATTCTTCAAATTTGAACCATTTAAGATTGTATAATCTTTTACTTCAAGTGTCGTTCCATCCGTATATATTGCTTTTACAACCATTCCAGATTTGTCAAAATCCTCACCTGCCCAATATTCTGTTTTTGTTGGCGGTATTGTTATCTCAATGTTTTCTACTTTATTTTCTGTAACTTTTATTGGTTGTTCAACTGTTTTATCTTCATATTTTATTGTTACACTAGTTTGTCCTTCTTTTAAATTTGTTCCATTTATAATACTATAACTTGAATTATCCAATATTACAGAGGGATTTTTTTTACTATTATAATTTGCTTTTACAACCATTCCAGATTTGTCAAAGTCTTCACCTGCCCAATATTCTGTCTTTGTTGGTGGTGTTATTATCTCAATATTTTTTAAAGATTCATCTATTAGTTCAGATGTGGTAAATGCTTTGATAGTAGAATTTTTAGGAATATACTCATCTTCGCTAAGATCTTCCCAACCTGACCAATTATCTTCGTTACGATATTCCCAACTATCTAACTTAAAGCATTTTCCAGTTTGTATTTCTACTGATGAATATAAATTAGAATCTTTTTTAACATAACTTCCATAAACAGAAGAACCATCTATTGAAGATATTTCAATTGCAACTGCAAATTGATTTGAAGTTATTTCAATAGGTTCTGCAAACTCCAGCGTATGATAACCAGCATTAAAAGTTTCAGATTCCCCAGCCTTCAATGAAACCAATTGTAAATCATTTTTTGATTTACCTGTACCATTAGGATTTACAAAAACTCTACAAGTATAAGTTCCAGGTACGTGTAATGATACTTGTGTTAAATACTCTGTTTCACTTGTTTTTCTATCGAAAACATTACATAGCATCATTTTTTCTCCGCAAACATCTTCACTATTAGGATAATAATAATCATATTGATAGATATTTTCATATTCAACTGTATCTGTTGATTTCATTATTCCTGAAAGCGATAAAGAAAGTGTTTTGTCCTCATAAGAAATATATATTAATCCATTATCACCAGCTTCTTCACCCCAAGAATTTCTAGCAATCCATGCACCATCAGAAGTTGGTCTATAAATTTCCTCAAATTCATCCCAATTTGATTTGCTATAATTATCATCCCAACCAATTATAGATATAGCATGATCTGCATAACTTCCTCTTCCTACACTAACAGTACCATTACTACTTATTTTAGACATAGAAAAAAAACTTCCTCCTGCTTCTATTCCACCATAAACAGCTCCGTAGTTTTGAATATGATTCTTAATTTGATTTTTGATTTCATTAGATTCATTTTCATCTAAAAGAAAACTATTATAATCTGCAAATTCTGCTGTATCATATACTTGGCTTGCTATTGTTTTTCCTTGTATTTCACTAATATCTATGCTATCTTCATTGTTTTCAAAGGGCATTTCAGCTTCATTTATTGCACCACTTCCATTAGTTAAATATGATGATGCCAAATCCCAATTACCGCCACTTCCTACAACTCTGTTATACCCTATTGAATTTACTTCGTTATTTTCAAAAATTCTACTTGTTGCATATTCCATATGTCTTTCTGAATAGTCATACACTTTTGATGTATTTGTTCCATTTTTATAATTTGCCAGTGCAAGATTTGTTTCTAATGATGATAACGCAGCAAAAGCCCAGCAAGAAGATGTTTGTTGCTGATCTTTTATAATTAAATTATTTGATATTACATCTTGCAAAGTATAACTAGGATTAAATTTAGTTCTTAGCATACTTGCTTTTAAAAGTGGATTTCTAAATATATTTGTCGAATAACGAACATCATACATTCTCGGTCTTATAACATTTTCTTTTTCCTCAGCTGAAAGTTCTAACCACTTTTGATATTGCTCCGAATATTGAACTTGTTGTCCTAAATTTGAAGCATTACTTACAAAGACCTTAAAACTTACTAATAAAATTAGCACAAAAATTAAAATTATGACCAATACCTTCTTTTGTTTTTTCATTTTTTCCTCCTTCTCCTATGCAGGTTTTCACTTTTCCTATATTTCTTTTATTGTAAAATATACTTTTGACCTCATTATACACAAAAGACAAATAAAAAACAACAATTTATATTTATTTTTTTGAGTTCGTTACTAAAACAAATTGTTCACAAAATAAAAAATAGAATTCTATAATCCATTATAAAGACTGTGACACTACTATATACTCTTTTTTGATATCTTATATATAGCAAAAAAAGTAACTTTAGTATAGTTATTTAACTAACTTGAGCTACCTTTTAATATTCTTTGTTTATTCCACTCTAATATTCCCAATTGAATCAATTGCCTTTTGTACAGCTTCCTTTTCTTCAGCAGACATTGTATAAGTTGAAGTTCCATTTTTTACAGGTTTTGCATATATATTTGACATTTCTCTTGAATAAATACCATTTAAAACAACCCCATCATTATGCTCATCTAACAAAGCAAGAGTAAAACTTAAATCACTACCTGTATCTTTAAATGCATTATATCTAACCATTCCAACTTTTTGAATACATCTAGTCAAATCTTCATCTAAAGTTTTAACATAATTTGCTATTTCATTATTTTGTTTTTCAACCTTTTCAACTCTGTACA
>CALXUX010000024.1 GCA_944391785.1 uncultured Clostridia bacterium | reverse complement strand
ACCAGGTCGGAAGCATGGGATTCTACCACTAAACTATACCCGCAACTAATATAATTATACAATATAAATTAAAAATATTCAAGTTGCTATTCTAGACCATATATTTCTTTTAGCAATCTTTCTGCTTCTTCTTTTAATATTCTTTTTTCTTTTAATACTTGGTTATTTGGAAAAAATGGTATGCCTATTTTTACTATAACTTTTGAAAAAAATTTAGGTCTTGCAGTTATATATACAGGTATAATTGGAATATTAGTAGATGCCGCAATATGAACTGCCCCGCTTCTTATTTTTCCTCTTTCTTGTTTATTCTTTATCACTCTACCTTCTGGAAATATCAGCAATTTTATTTTTTCTTTACTATTTAATAAGTCAATTATATGTTTTACTCCCCCTATATCTGCTTTTTCTCTATTTATTGGTAAAGTATTATTTTCCTTTAAAAATCTTGCTATTATTCTATTTTTGTATAAATCTGATTTAGCTACACAATATAAATCTGATATTACAGGTTTAATAAATGCTGGGTCAAAAATTCTAGAATGATTTGGACATATTAAGCATTTTTCATATTTTTCTAAAATTTCTAAATTTTCATATTCTACCTTAAAAAATATATGACATGATAACCATATTATTATTTGTGTTATTATTTTATACATAACAATTACTATCCTTTTATAACATTAATGTTTATATACTATCATTTATTATATTATCAAAAAAATATATAATTATCAAGTAAACACATATTTTTATTACTTCCTATTACATTAAAGAGATTATTTCTTCATATTTTTCGAATTTAGGTTCATATTTCTCAATCATTTTTATAAATCCTTTTGAGTGAGTTTTATATTTTAAATGGCAATATTGGTGTAATACTATATAATCTATTATATCTCTATTATATTTTACAATTTCAGGATTTATTGTTATCTTATTATTTTCGCATTTTCCTAACTCATTTCTTATTGATTTTATTTCATAATCTTCTGGTGCAAATCCTAGTAATAGACGTGTTTTTTCCATTGCTCTTTCCACTTCTACTTTTGCAATTTGTTCATACATTTTATCTATTGCCATATCTAGTATTTTTTCATTATTTGCTCTTTTATATTTGTTTGGTAGTGATATTTTTATTAATTTATCTTCTACGTCTAACTCTGCGCATTTTACATTTTTATATACTATTTTCACTTTGTAATCTGTTCCTAGCACAGGTACTGGATGTCTTTCAGTTGTTTGCTCTATTGTTATTTTTAATTTTATTTTTCTTGTCATTATTTTCATTTCATATCACTCCTTACAAATTCTTGTTTCGCAAAATCTTGTTCGTTTTTACTGTTCTTATTTTATATTTTATTTTTCATTTTGTCAATACTTTTCTATAAACTTTTCAAAATTTTTGTTCGGTTTTTTTGAAGTATCTAAAAACGTTTAAAAGACAGGCTTTTTAAAGTTCCTGTCTTTTATTATTTATAATTTATTCCATATATTGTTTTCAAATTTTCACATTTATTCAACTCATATACAACAAAAGAGAAGAATTATCCTTTAAAGTTAATTCATCTCTTCTTATATTTTCTTATTTCATTGCTTCTTCAACTGCAACTGCTACTGCAACTGATGCTCCAACCATTGGGTTATTACCCATACCAATTAATCCCATCATTTCAACGTGAGCTGGAACTGAAGAACTTCCTGCAAATTGTGCATCTGAGTGCATTCTTCCCATTGTGTCTGTCATACCATAAGAAGCTGGTCCAGCTGCCATGTTATCTGGATGTAATGTTCTACCTGTTCCACCACCTGAAGCAACTGAGAAATATTTTTTACCTGCTTCTATTCTTTCCTTTTTATATGTACCTGCAACTGGATGTTGGAATCTTGTTGGGTTTGTTGAGTTTCCTGTAATAGATACATCAACATCTTCTAACCACATGATTGCTACGCCTTCTCTAACATCATTTGCTCCATAGCATTTTACTTTTGCTCTTTCTCCATCTGAGTAAGATATTTCTTCAACAACATTTACTTTTCCTGTAAAGAAATCAAAATCTGTTTTTACATATGTAAATCCATTAATTCTTGATATTACTTGTGCTGCATCTTTTCCAAGTCCATTCAATATTACTCTTAATGGTTCTTTTCTAACTTTGTTCGCTGATTTTGCTATACCAATAGCTCCTTCAGCGGCTGCAAAACTTTCATGTCCTGCTAGGAATGCAAAACATTTTGTATCTTCTGATAATAGCATTGATGCTAGATTTCCATGTCCTAACCCAACTTTTCTATCATCTGCAACTGAACCTGGAATACAAAATGCTTGTAATCCTTCTCCTATTGCTTTTGCTGCATCTGCAGCTTTTGTACATCCTTTTTTTATTGCTATTGCAGCACCTAATGTATATGCCCATGCCGCATTTTCAAAACAAATTGGTTGTACTCCTTTTACTATTTCATATGGATTAAATCCTTTGTCTGTACATATTTTTAATGCATCTTCAAAATCTTTTATTCCGTATTTT
>CALXUX010000023.1 GCA_944391785.1 uncultured Clostridia bacterium | reverse complement strand
GCGTTTCCTTTAATAACTTTAATTTTTCGCTAGTTTCTTCTATGTTTTGTGCTAGAATTTTCTGTTTTTGCGTTACTAGCTCCGTATTAGTAGGGTCTAGCTTTAGCAAAGAGTTAACTCCTTTTAGCTCTTTGGTAAGGCTAGAAGTAGCAGAGTTAACATTTTTTAAAGCTTTTTGTAGTCCGCTTGTATCTCCGTCCTATTTCTACTATTATCCCTTTAATTGTACCTGCCATTTCTTCCTCCTATCTACTATTAGCTAACCTATCCCAATCAGCTTGAGTTGCTTCTTTATATTTTGTTTCTCCTGTCTTTTTCGTTTCTATTGATAAAAAAATTTTCATCACATCTACATAAGTCAAAAATTTTAAATCTTGAATTGTTAAGCCTAGTCGTAAACAAGCTAATAAAAAATGATGCTCAGGAAATAGTACTTCTTCACTATCTCCTTGCATCTTTTCTAATTCACGAGATACATCTTCATCAACAAAAGCAATCTACGGCAAATTCCGTTACCTCAACAATCCAATCATCATCGATTTTAAAATTCTTAATACTTCTCAAAAACTCTTCATATCCTACAAGCTTTTCATTAGCTGTATACATTAACGTATAAGCTATTCTTGTTATTGCTTCTATAAAATCATCTATATACTCATTCATAAAATTAGCAACCTGATTGTTTATCTCAGCCTCACTTAACTTTGGAAGTTTTGTTTTGATTTCATTAGCTTTTACAGTTTGAGTTAATATATAGTTTTGTAAAACATGAATATCTTGCATAATTCCTCTATTAAAAAGTCTTTTATGTAAAATATAAGTAAATGCATTGCATTCTATATCATACTTATTACCATCAATTGCTATTTGTTTCATAAATTACCTCCTAAACACCTGCTGTGGCATTTTTTTCATAAACTTTAGTAAAGAATGTATCATACACATCTTGATTTTCTGTGCTTGGTTCTAAGTAACACTTAATTGCTTTATCACTAGTACGAGGACTCATAGTTATTGTTATTGTCTCTGTTCCAACTTCAACTGATTCTTCTTGAGTATTGTTTTCTCTTGAAGGTCTAGTTGCTGTGCAATCCCAATAAACCCATCTTCTTGCTTTTTGGTCGCCTTTTCCTTCAAACATTAGTGCAAATCTAGCTTGTTTATCATCTGCATTCTCTATTACTGCACCATTGTCATCTACTTCTTGTCCTAAAATTTGCGTTAGAAACTCTTCTGGTGTAATTGCAAGAACTAAGTCTCCTTCGTAGCCTTGATTTGAATTTGCTATAAAATAAACAACATTATCAGCGTAAAATTTTGTTGTATCTCCTTGTGGCTCAGGCGATAATCCAGTTACACCTGGCATTGCAAATGGAGTTCCGTATGTAATTTCTCCATCTGCCTCTGTAAGTTTTGCTATATAACATTTTTCAATTCCATATAAAACTTTATTTTTTGTATCTGGCATTTTGATTTCCTCCTTTAAATTTCAAAAAAATAACTTACTTGCCAGACTTCTTCGTCCTGCAAATAAGTTTCTTCTGTTTTGTTCCAAGCTATGTCGCCCAGAATTTCTTTTTCTATTTTTTCTTGTGCCTCTATATCCTTATCAATATAAGTGTAATCTAATTGAATAGGTGTATTTCCATAATAAACTTTATTGTCTGCCATAAAATTATCCGTGTCTACTGTTATTGCTATTAAGTGTGGAGGCTCTGTTGGATCTTTAAATAAACCATAGGCATATTTAAAACCTGCATTTTCGCATCGTGTTTTTAATTCTTCTAATGTCATTTTGAACTCCTCCTTATTTTTTTCTCTAGCAAATCTGCAAATTGTGTTCCATATTTTTCTTGTACTTTTCCGATATGTGGCTGTGCTTCTACCCAGCCTGTACCATCTCTAGTATGATGTCCATTTTCCAACAAGTGAGTTAACTGATAATTTGTTTTATTCCAAATAACTTTGCTGTAATATTTCCTTTTCCTTGTTCTTCCTCCAGTTTTTATAGCCCACCCTTTGTAATATTTAGTTTTTCTTGCTATTCCACTTTTCGGACTTGTTTGAACTAGTTCTTGTTTTGCTTCTTTAACCACAGTATTCGCTGTGTTTTCAACATCTTCCTCAATATCTTCAACATAATTTTCAAGATAGTCCATTAAAGACTTTTCTAAATCTTCAGGCTTTATAGTATCAGACATTTTTTACTTTCCTTTCACATACTAGAACAGTTTCATCTGCATAAGGTTCTGTTGCTCTTATAATTGAGTAAATAACTCCCATATAAATTAGCTCTTCTTCATTGTTGTAATTTAAAGAACTAATTCGTAACCTTAAAGTTGGTTTAAAACCTTGCTCATTCGCTTCATAGAACTCATTTGCGTAGACTTCTTCAACTTTTATTATTGGAATTTCTACCTCTGTCTGGACTTCTTTTTGTACACCTATACTATCTTCTTGAATTTTAGTAGATAGCAACTTACAACTTACGTCACGCATTACTATCACTCTCCTTATAGTCTTCAGATAAACCTAAATTAGCACATAGAAGACTATATGTTCTTTGTGCTAATTCTTTTTCTTTTATATCTACATTTCCGAAATTTGCTTTGACAAACATAACAATAGCAGATTGTATTAGACTGTCTTCTGTAGTCTCTGAGGCTACAATTCCTTGTCTTATTAAATCTGCTATTCCTGCTTGTATCCACATTTTTATTTCTTCGTCTTTTAATGTAGCTGTTTCCACAATACTTAAACATTGCTTAACTAGTTTTAGCAAAGTTTCCATATAGTCCTCCTTTTATTAAACTCCTGCTTCTGTTATTACTATTTGAGCAGTTGCTTCTTTTGTTTTTTGTTTACTATCTGTTACAATAACAGTTATATTTTTGTTTCCAGCTGTTGCAATTTGAGCATTTGCCTGTACCTCAGTACCACTTATTTTAAATTCAGCATTGTCTCCAGCACTTTCTTTTAGTGAATAAGTGTAAGGTGCTGTTCCTCCTGTTGTACTTAAATCAGCCACTTTTGTATCAGCTTCAACAGGTGCTTCTAATTCTGCAACTGGTGTAATAGTTAATTGAGTGATTTCTGGGTCTACGCTGCCGCTTTTTTTTTAATTCTTACAAAGCCTTTATATTTAGAAACAGTACCACCAACAATTACGTCTCCTCTGTAAGCTATAATACCTTTCTTGAATTGATAATCTCTAGACTCTTCTATTTCAAGTGGAGAGAATACTGGTAATTCATAGCTAGATAATGAGCCATATACCATAGTAAAATCTCCTGTTGATGTTGCACTATCAGATAAAGATTTGCAAGCAGAATTTATAACGCATGGAATTTCTATTCCTCCTGGCGCATAAGCAATTCTTCCTGTTTGTCCATTTCTTGTTATTTTATAAACAAATCTTCCTGTAGCATCTTTTATTTTTGAAAATGCTTCCACGTCTTTTTTGCTTAAGATTAGAACTTGTTCATCTTCTATAGCTTCGTCTCCGCCATAAGCAAATACAATAGTATTTAATGTGTCAGCATCTATCGCTTCTAATTCAATATCTGCTCCACTTGCAGTTGGAAGAACTTTTGTATCAGCATTATAAATACCTTTTATGGTGTTAGATGTTCCAGCCCCTGCAATTATTTGTCCTCCCATTTTCTTTCTTATGGCGTCTCTTACTCTTTTAATTACTAATGCTTGATAATTTGCATTAGGTAATTTTGTAAGTTCTTTTGTAATTTCAGTATAAGCTGTTATTTTAGCTCTACCTGTTTCAACATAGTCTACCTCTGGCTCAGCTTCTGAATAGTCTGCACCTTCTGCTGTGTAATCTCCTTCATCATATGTTTTTTCAAAAGCTACAGAATATGAGTCTCCACCGTCTAATTGAATAGAGTTTACTCTATCAACTAATGCTGAAACGCCTTGAAAACTTTCATCTATAGTTCTTTTATATTTCTTTTCTACTAATACAGAACCACTTGAAACGGTAACTGCTCTGTCTTCGTAATCAACTTTTATTTGTTTTCCATCTTTAAGAGCTTGTCCTCTTTCTTCTAATATTTTGTTGTCTT
>CALXUX010000022.1 GCA_944391785.1 uncultured Clostridia bacterium | reverse complement strand
TGTACATTTTCACTTTCGTGTCCACAATATTTGCATTTTGTTTTTTGTTTTTTCGTATCACAATATATATACATTATTTCATCTACAATTCCTTTTTTTATTACTATTAATTTTTTGTTTAATTCTTTTTTTAATTCCTTTAATTCCATTTTTTTATCCTCCGTATCTTCTACGGAAGATATCTTATCATATCTTGCTTTTAATGTCAACTAACTTGACAAAGAACCACTCTATTTTACACAATTATTTTTTAAAATTTTGAACTTTAAGGAACGTCCCTAAAGTTCAATCTCTAAATATAATTTTCTACTTTTTTGTTAACAGAATAAATCACTTCTTTTATTTCTTCTACAGAACTTATAGTTTTTATTATTTGTTCTAATATTTCAATTGTATTAATTTCTATTACGATTTCTATTTTTACTAATTCTTTTTCTAAAAAACTTGTATTTAATGATAAAATATTTATTTTCATATTTTTTATGTTTTCTGTAATTTGCAAAACTAGACCTTCTTTGTCTTTTGCTATTATGTCCAATTTTATAATACTTTTTATTATTTTTTCTTTCACTTTTTCTAATTGTATTAAAATTTCGTTTTTTGCTTTTGCTGTTTTTACTATTTCAAGCCAATTTGAGTTTGGTATAATTTCATTTGTTGTTGTGATTATTTTTATTATATCTCCATTTTTTAATTTTGTAATTACTGGCATTTCTTTTCCATTTATTATTGAACTTAATATATGATTTCCAAGATCTTTTGATACTTTATATGCAAAATCTATTACTGTTGAACCATTTGGCAATATTATTAATTTTCCTTTAGGTGTAAATACATATACTTCTTCTTCGAATAATTCTTGCTTTATGGCATTTAAAAATATTTTTGGGTCATTTATTTTTTCTTTTAATTCTAGGCTATTTTTTACACCTATAAATTTTTCTCTTATTAAATCATTTTCTAAATCAATTTTATCATTTTTTATATATGTAAGATATGCTAAAATTCCGTATTTAGAGATTCTATTCATTTCATAACTACATATTTGTGCCTCGAAAATTACTCCTTTTTCACCTATTATTCCACTTTGAAGTGCTTCGTACATGTTGTTTCTTGGAACAGCAATATAGTCTTTAAATGTTCCTGGCATAAAACTATACATCTCATTAATTATTCCTAAAGTTATGTAGCATTCTTTCTTGTCTTTTACAATAATTTTTATTGCAAATAGATCTTTCATTTCGGGAAGTGTTATGTTTTTATGTTTTAATTTTGTGTATATATTGTATAAATGTTTTGTTTCTATATTTATTATTGCTGGTATTTTGTATTTTCTTAGCTTTTTTTCTATATTTATTTTGGTTTGTTCTAAACTTGGCATGGCTTTTTTTTCTTGCTTTTTTACATCGTTTAAAATTTTTTCATATTCTTCTGGATATAGAAACTTGAAAGCATTGTCTTCAAGTTTTGATTTGAAATCATACATTCCTAATTTGTTTGCTATTGGTGCATATATATCAATTGTTTCTTTTGCTATTCTTATTTGTTTTTCTCTTGCTAAATGCTCAAGAGTTCTTACATTATGAAGTCTATCTGCAAGTTTTAATAAAATTACTCTTATATCTTTTTCCATTGCTATAAATAATTTTTTAAAATTTTCCGCTTGTTTTTCTTCATTTGATTGAAACATTTGGGTAATTTTGGTTACTCCTTCTACTAGTTTTGCTATTTCTTCTGAAAAATTTTTTTCTATGTCATCATATGTAGCTTCTGTATCTTCTACTACATCATGTAATAATGCTGCACAAATAGTTTCTGTATCAAGCCCCATTTGTGCAACAATAAATGCTACATTTAATGGGTGCACAATATATTCTTCTCCTGATTTTCTTTTTTGATTTTTGTGTTTTTCTTTTGCATATATGTATGCCTTTTCTATTAAATTTTTATCTATGTTATGTCCTTTTCTTTTTGCTACAATTAGTATATCTTTTAATTTTATGTTCATCTTTTGCACCTCCTTGAGTTTATAATTTTTATTTTGAATTTGGTTTTATTTTGCTAAATTTTTATAGAATAAATTGCACCATTTATAATTTTATTTTAATTTGTTCAAATTTGATTTCATTTTGATATAATTTTATTTTAATTTGTTCAGATTTGATTTTATTTTGATATAATTTTATTTTATCTAATCTATTTAATTTTTTTATGATTTAATTAATTCGATTTAAAATTGACCCCTTATTGAATAAAATCTACATACATTATATAAATCTTCTTTTTCATTTTTAAATACTCTTCCATTTGCATTTGCTGTTTTTGCAGTTAAATTTTTGTCTAAAGTACAAGATGTTGCAATACATACACCATTTTTATTTATAAAATTTGCTGTACTTTCCTCAATTGAAAAAGTAAATTCTGGGTGGATTTCTGCTAAAACTGGACAATATGTGCATCTTATAAAATCTTTTTCTAGCCATATTTGTAATCCTGTTCCACCATTTGCACAGTATGTGTGGATATTTTTTTGACATTCTTCCATTTCTTTTCTATCTAAAAATATTCTTGGTAAAACTATTTTTAATTCTTTTTCTTTTGCAATTTTTTGTATGTCTTTATTAATCATTCTCCATTCTTCTGGCTTTACATGTTTTATAGCAACATCCTTTTTTCTTAATGCTTCAAAACTTCCTGCATGGAATGTATACCATCTTATATCAAATTTTTCGTAAAAGTTATTTATAATTTCTTTATAATCTGTTTGGTTTATTTCCCATAATGTAGGTTGAATTTTTACAGGTATATCTTTTTCTTTACAAATTGATATGGCTTTTTCTATTTCTCTTAAATCTAGCTTATCTGTTCCTTTTAAAAATTTCATTTTTTCTGTATCTAATGTGTCTATACTATAGCTGATATATTTTATAAATTTAGTATCTAAGCCAGATATTAATTTTTTAAGTGTAGTTAATGCTTTATAACCTGATGTTGAAAACATTACATTAATATTATTTTTAATAAATTCTTTTGCAGCTATATTACAAAAGTCTGTATCAACAGAAACATCTGGATTTCCTAGTAAATATGCATTTTGAAGATTCGGAAGTTTTTTTATTATTGTTCTTATTTGCTCAATTCTTCCTTGATGTCTTTCTTTTCCTTTTAATATACCTCCTCCTTGTGTGCATCCTATACATTTACAGGTACATCTGTCTTTTCCATTTGTTCCTGTATATAATGTTAAGTCTGTAACTTTTTCAAGCCCATTTTCTTTATTCATACTTGTCCTCCTTTTGCATATTTTTTGTTATATACTATGCACGAGGATTTGTTTTTATTCCTTTTTCTTTATACTTTATTCAAAATCTTCTAGTAATTGACTCAAATTTTCCTTTCCATATACTTTAAGTCCATTTTCAAATTGTATTTTATCTGTTTCTGTCATATATTCAGTTGAAATTTCAGTTTGCTCATAAAGTTCTTCTATTCCTCTTTCTATTCTAAAAACTGTTAACTTTCCATCAACTGTTCTTACTATATAATGTTCATTACATTCTCCATTTATATCTTTGGAAATAATTACTTCATTTTCAGTAAATTTTTCTATTTTATAATCTGGATATTCCTTTTTAAACTCCTCTTCTGTTTTGTTAACAAGTTTTTCTGGTAAATTTGTATATTGATTGCTTGTATGGTCACAATCTATATAATGTGTTTTTATAATTAATGAACAATTTGGAGATAATTTTATTTCTTCTTTCGAATTTGCGTCTAATGTATTTTCTTGATTTTGCATTTCTTCATATTCTTCTACACAGTCATCTGTGACTTTGTCTGATACTTGTGCTTTATTACTTATTTCTGCAATTTTTTCTCCTTGTTTATTTTCGTATATTACACTTCCTAAAATAATTGCACTTAATATTACTAAAATACATACTAAAATTACTATAATTCTATTCATTTAATCATTTCCTTTCAAATACTTAAAATAAGCATTTTTATAGTTATTTTTTAGTATTATTTACAGTTTTTACAAATTTATACATTTTGCTAGATATACTTTTAAAATTATTGTTTATAGTTATTACTATTTCTCCACATTGTGATGTAGTATAGATTTTAATGTTTTTGCTTTTTAATCTATCTATGACTTCTTTGCTTGGATGTCCAAATAGATTATTTTCACCTACTCCTATTAAAGCAATTTTTGGTTTTACTAAACTTAAAATTTCTTCTGTTGTTGAAGTTTTTGACCCGTGATGTGCGACTTTTAATATATCACTTTGCAGTATATTTGTATTTTCATATAGCTTAACAATTTTATTTTCTGCAATTTTTTCTATATCTCCTGTAAATAGCATTTTAAAATCTTTATATATTAATTGCATTACTAGTGCATTATTATTTTCACTGTTTTCTGCTATTAATTTTTCTTCTGGGAAAAGTATTTTAAATTTTACATTTTTTTTTATTTTAATTATATTACCCATTTTTAATACATTTATTTTTATATTTTTTGCTTTTGCTATTTTTAAAAATTTTTCATAGTTTTCTGTGTTTTCATATTGTTTTGCTATACAAACTTCTTTTACTTTTATTTCATTTAAGATATAATACAATCCTCCTATATGGTCTTGATCAAAATGACTTATTATTACTAAATCTATTTTTGTATATCCTCTGTCTAATATGTATGGTAATAACACTTTTTCTCCTATATCATAGTTTTTAGATGTACTTCCTCCTCCATCTATTAATATGGTTTTATTTTGTGGTGTTATTATAAAACATGAATCTCCTTGTCCTACATCTATAAAATGAATTTTTAAATTAGAACACTTTGGTTTTAGAAATAATAAAGATATAATGCTAAAAATAATGGTGAATACAATAATTTTTTTTATTAAAATTCTTTTTTCTCTTTTAAATTTTCCCATCCTATATTTTATATAGTAAAATATATTTTTAAATCTTTTTGCTGTTATTGTTTGCTTTTCTACTATTACTTTTGAATAATATATGTTGATTAAAAATATTAATATAAAATATATTGTTATATTGAATAATTTAGGTGTTGCAATATAAATTTTAGAGAATGGAATTTCACCAATTTTTGAAATCATAATAAGTATTTTTATTCCTAAACTTACAAAAATTGCGATAATTTTTGCGATTTTTAAATTAATAAATAATGTAAATAAAAATATAAAACTTATTATCATTAAGGGTGTTATTATTATATTGACTAAAATATTTGAAATTATGAAATAAATATTTAATGTATTTAAATGATATAACATTATTGGAATTATAACTAAATTTGCAGATAGTGTAACAGAAACTATTTGAAGGACTTTTTTTAATATAAATAATTCTATTTTTCTTTGATTGTATTTATATCTTTTAGAATTGTAAATGTTTTTTTCAAAAAAACTATCTATTGTTTTACAAAATAGTAATATTCCTATTGTTCCACCATATGAAAATTGTAATCCTAAATTTGAAATTAGATATGGGTTATATATTAATATGATTAATAAAGATAAAGACATACTTGTCCAAATGTCATTTTTTTTGTATAAAATTTTGCTAAATAGAAACATTATTCCCATTATTGCTGCTCTATATACAGATGGAGAAAAACCTACTAATAGAGTATAAAATATTATTATAATTATAGATATTATATAAGTTTTTCTTTTTCCTAAATTTTTATTGAATATTATTGCCATTCCTATCATTAGATATGTCATGTGTGTTCCTGAAACAGCTAATATATGTGATAAATTCGAATTTTTGAAATTTTCTTTTGTATCTTCTGATATATTGCTCATATCGTTTAATAATATTCCTATTACCAATGGATATACATCTTCTTGCATAACATTTTTTACTTTGTTTTTTAAATTATTTGATAAATTACTAAAAAATAAAATTACTGGGTTTTCTTGATTTGTACTAATTACTTTTAAAGTTTTTATTTTTATTGTTCCTATTATATTTTCTTGTTTTAAATATTGGTTATAGTCAAATCCTCCATAATTTGTTCTAGTATTTGGAATAAGAAATGTTCCTTCTATTTGAAGCATATCTCCTATTTTTAATGGATCTTTTATCATTTTTTTATTTATATTTATGTAAAAATATATGTTTTTTTCTTTTTGAAAGGTTACTTTGAATTTGTACTGATAATTATATTCATTTTCTTTTGCTTTACTTACTATTATTCCTTTTGTTTGTATATTTTCTATTTTTTGATAATATTCTTGAAGTTTTTGCCTTTGATTTTCTTTTACTAATATTATGGAGTTTGAAATTATGGAAAAAATGATTATAGTGTTTATTACTTTTGAATTTAAAATTAATTTGATGTATCTTAAATATCGTTTTATGGAAAATAGTTTTAGTTTTTTGGAAGGTATTTTTGCTTTTGGTCTTAGTTTTTTGATTATTAAATATATTGTAGTCATAAATATATAGAAAAAAGCTATACTAAATTTAAAGTATAGCCCCCATATTATACCAATTATATATCCTATGACCACAATTAAGATAGGTCTTGGCATAAAACCTCCTTAAATGTGTATTTATTTAATTTGTTTTAGTTTATATTTTTGATTTTTAGTAATTCTTTTCTATCTAATATTTTAATTAAAAATTCTTTTTGCTCCTCTATAGTTTGTATAATAATATCCTGAATTTATAGTGTCTATTGTAACACCTCTTGAAGGGTTTGCAGCATGTATCATTTGTCCGTTTCCTATATAAATTCCTACATGGTTTACTGGATTACAAAACATTACAAGGTCTCCTGGCTTTAATTCTGATTTACTAACAGATGTACCATTGCTTGAATATTGCCCTGCTGCTGTTCTTACAAGTGTTATACCAAAATGTTTGTATACATAATATGTTAATCCTGAACAGTCAAATCCACTTGGAGAAGTTCCACCATATACATATTTTGAGCCTTTAAATTGCATTGCATATGATACTACTTCTGCTCCTTTATTTGTTGAGACTGGCTCTTTATTTACAGCTTCTTCTTGGTTTTGATTTGTAGTATTTTTATTATTTGCATTATTTTCTTGGTTTGTATTATTGTTTGATTGATTTTGTTCTTGGTTTGTTTTATCTTCTTCTTGGTTTTCGCCTATAAGTTCTCTTGGAGTGTCACTTCCTCTTGATGTTTCTTGCTTTGTGTCTGATAATAGTGTTGATGCAACATACCCTTCTTTATCGTTTACTTTTATTTTGTACCAAGAATTTTCTTCTGATAGTACTTGTACTTCTGTGTTTAGTGTTAATTGCATTATTATACTAGATGTTGTACTAGGCTCACTTCTTACATTTACAGTTTGTGAATTTATATATTTTGTGCTTACCATATTTATTGGTGTTTGTTCATTTTCTTCTTGGTTATTTGTATTTTCTTCATTGTTTTGTGTTGCTTCATTGCTAGTTTGCTCATTATTTTGTGATTGGTTATTAGTATTTGTTTCTTGCTCATTAGAATTTTCTGCTTCTTCTGTTTTTTCTAGTTTGTCTAATCTGCACCAACCACTAATTTCTTGATCTGTTATATATGCCCATCCATTTATTATTTCAGTTACATTTATGTTTGTTTCTGTGGCAATATTTTTTATGTTTAATGAGTTTATTAGTGGTGATATTTTTACTGTTATATTTTCTTTTGTTTTGTATGTTCCTAAGGTTGATTCTTCATTTTCTTGTGTTTTATTATTTTCTTGTATTTCTTCATTGTTTATAGAATTTTCTGAATTTTTTTCTGGAGCTTCGTTTTCTTGATTTTCTGCATTTTCTGCATTTTGATTATTTTCTTCTGTTTGGGTATTTTCTGGTGTTTCGATATTATTTGCGTTTTCTGTGCTACCATTTGTTGTATTTTGATTTTCTGGCTCTATAGAAGTTTCTGGTGTTTGCTCGTTTTCATTAGAAGTTGCATTTGCATTAGTATTTTGAGCATTTACTTCATTTTCATTATTTTCTGTATTTGTTATTTCTAATAAATCTGCTCTTACATAGCCTACCATTTGTTTGTATTGTACTTTATACCAATTTCCTTCTTGACTTAAAACTTCGATTTTTTCTCCTTGTGAGATAAGTTCTAGTACAGTTGAAGTTTCTGATGCTTCTTTTCTTAATCTTGCTGTTTCTACTGTTATTGTTGCTGTGCTTTCTGCAAAACTTGTGGTTATTAGTAACATTAATACGATTTGCATAATTGCTATTGTAATTATGGTTTTTAGATTTATTTTTTTCATTATTGTTGCTCCTTATTTTTATTCTTTATATTGTTTTTGTATTTTGCTTTTGTTTTGTTATTTCTTAAACCTACGTTGTTTAGTATATACTTTTGCTTTTAAATTGTCAAATGCACAAAAATAGATGGTTTTTAGCCATCTACTCTTATTTTTTTTTAATTCTTCTAAATTGCTCTTATTTTTAAAGTTTTTTAAATATTTTTGTCTATTACTGGTAATAGTTGTTTTTTTCTTGAAACTACTCCTTCTAAGAACATTCTGTTATTTTCTAATTTTTTTCCAAAGGCTTTTTCTATTGATTCTTTTTTGTCTCCTAATACTATGATTTCTGAATTACTGTTTAATATGTCTGTTATTGCAAAAACAAATACATCTAGCTTTTCTTCTTGTATTTTTTTGCTTATTGCTTTTTCTATTGATTCTTGTCTTTTTAATACTTCTTCTATACTTACAGTGTTTACTTGTGCAATTACAAATTTTGCGTTTTCTTTTTGCAAGGTTTTTGCGTCTAGTGAGATTAGTTCTTCTTCTGAAAAATCGTCTAAATTTGTTCCTGCTTTTAACATTTCTAATCCATATTCTTTTATATCTATTCTTGCTATTTTTTCTAGTTCTTCTAAAGCTTGTATATCATGTTTTGTCGTTGTTGGTGATTTTAGTAGTAATGTATCTGATATTATACTGCTTGCCATTAATATTGCTTCTTTTTTTTCTATTTTATGACCTGAGTTTTTAAATTCTTCATATAGGATTGTTGATGTGCAACCATATGGTTTTGCTGTGTAGTATAATGGTTCTTTTGTTGTAAAGTTTGCTATTCTGTGGTGATCTACTACTAATAAAATTTTTGCGTTTTCTATTCCTTCTACACTTTGATTAAATTCATTGTGGTCTATTAGTATTACTTCTTGATTTTCTTCTACTTTTTCTATTAGTTTTGGTGCTGGAATTTGTAAGTAGTCTAATACATATTGTGTTTCTTTATTTATTTTACCTAGTCTTGTTGCTATTGTGTTATTCCAGCCGTTTTTTTTATCTAAAATTTCTCTTACTATACTTGAACATATTGAGTCTGTGTCTGGGTTTTTGTGTCCGAATATTAATACTTTTTCTTCCATTTTGATTCTTCCTTTCTTATTTTTGTTTAATTGAATGTTTATCAGATTATATTATTTTTACTTTAATTTGTCAATAAGCTTTAATTTGTAACTCTATACTTTGAGTAACATTATGTTTTCATATGTCCACCATTAATTGTAACATATTTAGTTGTGATTGAATGCGTTTCTTTTTATAATTCTTCTTTTAATATATGGGGAAGTAGATTAATAGTAATATAAATTGAACTTTAAGGAACGTCCCTAAAGTTCAATAGAGTTTAATATATCTTTTAATTCGTTTTCATTAAATATATATTGCATGTCTATTTGTGGATTAACAACATATCCTTTTAATTTTGGTATATTGTTTGCTGTAACAAGCATTCCTCCAATTGGTCCGCTTCCTTTTATTTGAACTGTTAATTTATCATTTTGGCTTTTCATTTCTGTTGCCATAATTGAAGATATTGTAAGTAATCTTCCAAATGCTGCAGTTACTACTGGACTTAAATCATGTATGTCTCGTGCTTTTTGAACAAGATTTGTTGTTTCTGCACATATTACTAATATTTTTCCATTATATGCTAAAAATTTTTTTATTTGGTCTTTCATTACTTTCCTCTCTTTTATTTATATTTTGTAATAACTTATCTTATCTTTTCCTTTAAGTCATCCCATAATTTATTTACTCTTAAATATTCTTGATAATGGTTATAAACTTCATTATCATATTTTTCAAGTTCACTGGTTAAAATTGAAAAATCACAAGTTGTAAAAATTTTATTCATTTTTTTTGCGCTTTGTTCTAATTTTTGTTTTGATTGTTTAATAATATCATTATATTGGTCCTTTTGAGTTATGTAACATAATAGTGGTTTATACCTTGTCCAACCAATTGTTGCTTTTAAAAATCTTTGTTCTACATCTGTATTATTTAAAGATATTTCTTCGTTCAAATTTTCTGGATATTTATCTTCCATTATATTTGTATATTGCAAGAATGAATCATGAAAATGATATGTTGGAATTTTCATGACTTTTGCCTTTTTTTCACCTAGGGCACATGAAAAAAATGTATCTTCTCCCCTTGCCTGTGGTGGATTATAGAAAGCTGGAATTTTTTCAATATTATTCAAATTCAAACAAATTCCTGAACCTAATACAAAATTTTTATTGCCTATATCTTCTATTGATTCTACTTTTCTTTCTCCTTTTGCAATATCCATTTCAGCATATGAAATGCAACTGGTATTTTGTCTCATTTGATTTATTTTTTTCCAAGAAATTACTTCATTTTCTAATGCTTCTATAAAGTTTTTAAAATCTTCTTCTTTAATATAATTTGTATATTCTATATATGGTATTGGATTCATCATTCCACAGCGATACCCTATCGTGATATCTGAATTATTAATATTTTTTAAATGTTGTAAAACATTTTTTTGTTTAACCCATATTAGTTTTTGATTATCTAAGACATTTGCAATTGGGTACTCATCATCGTCCCAAAATAAAAGATAATCCATTTTGTTTTTTACTGCACAAAATAATATAGTATTTCTAGCTTTTGCATATCCATTACCTAAAAAGAGATTAACGTCTGATTTAGTTAAATCATATTTTGACATCAATATTTTTTTATATTCTAAAATATTTTCTGGAGTTATATATTTTATTTTAATATTTTTATATACTTCAGGAAATATATTATAAAATTCTATTCTGTCAGTTCCTTGATAATTTAAATCATATAGTATGTATATTGTAATGTTAACTTCAGTTCCTAATTCCTTAAGTTGCTCTTTTATTGCTTTTTCATAATTATTTATTATTTTACAAACATTTGGCCTACCTGTTATAAAGCCTATTCCAAAATTTATTTGTTTTTTCATAGTTTCCTCATTTCTTTCTTGCTATAATTATTTTATTTTATTAGATTTATTTACTAAATTTGAAATAATTTCTTTTTCATATTTTTTATCTTCTATATCTTTAATATCATTTTCTCCATCTTTTACTTCTGTTACATATTTTGTATCAATTTTGATTTTTTCTTTTGCTTTTCTTAAAAACCATTCATATTCTATGTCTACATGTCCAATATCTATTGCGCGATATCCCATCTTATATAAATCATAAGCTAATACTGTTGCTGTTGGACCTAAAGCCAGTAGAATTAATTTATTTTTATCTATTTTGGATATTTCTTTTAAAATTTCATCATATATTTCAAAAGCATCTTTTTCTGGACAAATAATTCTAGATATTGTTTTAGCATTATTAAATAAATCATTTCCTACACCTAATCTACTATATTTTCCTTCTACAATAATAATTTCTTGCTTGTCCCATATCTCTTGTAATTTTTTTACATATTGCTTGACATTGGATTTGTCTTTATAATCTATATAAAATCTAGTTATATTTGAAGAATAATATTGTTTATTTTTTGATAGCATTTTTAGTAATTTAAATTTATTGTTTTGTAACCATTTTTTCCAAAAATTGCTTGCAAAATCATTATATTTTTCTGAGTATTCCAAATCTATTACATTATTAATTCCTATTAATAATCCTGATTCATTACTTTCAAGGACTTGTTTTAATCTTTTGGCAAGTTTTGAATCATATTTTTGATATTTCATTCCTGTTCCACATATCATGTCAAATTCTCCGTCTCCAAATCTAGATATAGAACATTTTTCACTAATAATTTTATTTATTGTTTCTTCTGGACTTGCAATTTTAAAGCCTGTTAAAATTGTCTTTGTTGTAGCTAGATATTTTTGTTTTTTATGACTTAATTTCATTCTTTATTCCTTCCTCTTTTTTTATTTTATCTAATTTATATATTATACTATTAATTATTATTTCAATCTAATTTATTAAGAATATATCATGTATCAAAATTTGTTATAAATATTTTTGTATTAATTTTTCATAACTATTTTTTTCTAAATCACAAAAAAATTTTTCCCTGCTTGAGTTGTATTTTGTCGATTGATTGATACAAGAATTATATTTAATAATATCTTCTATTTTTGCATAAGAAATATTAAGATTTTGTTTTATATTTTCAAATATTTCTCGTCCTTTTCTTGAGTTTACAAGTATTGCTGATATTCCTTTCTCATCATATATTTTTGGATCAATTTTTTCAATTCCCCAAAAATCTGCAATAGTTATGTCTGAATTTCTAGCCAAACTTTTAAATTTGCAATTATAACATGACTTTCTTAAAACTATATTGTTTAGGAAAAATTTCATATATGGATCTTCATTATGGTGAACTTGCTCTGTATGATTAGAATATATATATTTAATTTGATAATTGTTCCAACCTAGTATATCTTTATATCTAAAATTAACATGTATTGGATATTCACTATTCTGTTCTTTCTTATATTCTAAATGTTTTTTCCATACTTTTGGAGATGGTACCCCATGACATATTATATCTTGAGTATATAAATTATCATAGTCTTGATTCAAAAATGATAATAATCCCTCTACTTGACAAGGTGTACCTGTAAATAAAACTTTTTTGCCATCAATTAAGAACTTTTTTACATTAGTATATGTGTTTTCTATTTTACTTTGTAAATATTTCGAACCTCTAAATTCTTCAAGTTTATCTATGTTATCTGTATAATCATGAATTACTTCAAGTTTTTTGTTAAATTTTGCACCAAATACAATTCCATTTTGTTTTATTATATATTCAGCAATTAATGTAAATACTCCTCCTGATGAACTTTTCATTCTTATTTTATCATTTTTATTTTTGCATGAATATACTTCTATTTTATTTTTATTATTCTTTAAATTATTTAAAACTGGACAAACTTTTTTACACAATCCACAATTAATACATTTGCTTTTATCAATTTTCGGATAAGAAAAACCGTCTTTCCCTGTTTCTATATTTATAGCTTTTTTGGGGCAAATATTATTACAAGCCATACAGCCTGTGCATAAATTTTCTTGTATAATATTTGATTTCACATATTCACCTCTTTAATTTAATGCTTTATTTAAAAATTTATTTGCTTTAATTCTTTCTCTTTTTAATATCTCTTGAGTTTTTTCATAGTTTGTTTTTAATATCTCATTATTTATTTTGCCATTAAATAATCTTTCTGGCATTTCAAATTTATTTAATAATGTTTCTATTCTAGAATACATACTTTCCAATTCATTATCTTCTCTTTTAAAAACAAGAAACGGTGTTGAATATAATATTGAAAAAGCACATGAATGAAAAGAGTCTGTTACAACTAGAAAAGCATTTTTTTCTAAGTATAGAAATTCTGACGGACCAACATCATAATATGGACTATTTTTATCTGATATATCTATTATATCACAATCATTTTCTTTTGCTATTTTTTTAAGCTGTTCCCATATTTCATTAGATACTCTTCCTAAAAAACTTTTTAATATGAATTTCTTTGATTTTAATTTTTCAGGTTTTTTTAATACTTTATTCCATTCTTCTATAGTAAGTAACATTGTTGGATCAATTAAAACTTCCACGTCTTTTCTATTTGTTAACTTTTCAATAATTCTTTTACCTGCTTCTTCTCTTACAGATATTGAGTTAATTCGTTGAATATTTTCTTTTAACATTTTATACAAATTACTATTTTCTTGAGGGACATAGTCTACTCCGAAACTCGCTGAAAAAGATATTATTTTTTCTGATGGTGCAAATGAACCTAATGCTTTATCAGAAAAAATTTTATCAAAAGTAAAGTTCCAAATTTGATCACTTCCAAGGATAATATAATCATAATCTTTTACAAAATTCTTTGGTGCTTCATATTCTTTATACATAATTTGATTTGCAAAATTTATATTTTTATTAAATTCTTTAAATAATTCTAGTCTTTTTTTGTCGATATCATTATTGATAATAGGAACATCATCTTCTAGTCCTATATACTTTATTGTTTCTGTATATATATTTAATTTTTTTAGTATTTCTTGCACAGCATAATTTTGCAATCTATTGCCAAAATTATATTCTCCAAAAAGAGTTACAATACCTGCTTTTTTCATTTTTCCCTCCTTCTTAAATAATTAATTTTTATTTTTATCACTTATTCGATATTATATCATATTATTACAAAAAGAGCAATACTTAAGCATTTTATAACATTTTTTCAGGCTAAATTTGTCGTTATTTTTCAAGTAATTTATTTAACCATAAATATACTTTATTTTTATGTAATTTTTTGCGATAATAAAAGATGTTCATATAATGTTAAGAACATCTTTTATTGAATATTTTAAAATATTTTTTGATTAATCTTGCTTTTGGAACATATCCTTTCCTACCCCACAAATTGGGCAAACCCAAGTGTCTGGTATATCTTCAAAAGCTGTCCCTGGTGCTATTCCACTATCTGGATCTCCTTTTTCTGGATCATATACATATCCACATGCCATGCAAACATACATATTTATTCACCTCCTATTATATACTGCTTAAATTTATACTATTTTTTGTATAATTTTAAAAATTATTCATGCATTTCAAACATATCTTTTCCTTCACCACAAACTGGGCAAACCCAATCGTCTGGTAAATCTTGAAAAGGTGTTCCTGGTTTTATTCCTGCTTTTTCATTTCCGAATTTTGGGTTATAAATATATTTACATTGAAGGCATTCATACCTTTCTTTGCCTGTTCTTTTAGGTGAAAAATTTTTATATCCTGCTGCTATTGCAACTAATACTATAAGTAAAAATGATAATGCTTTCCATATTCCACTATCACATAATATAACTGCAAAAATTCCAAATATTGCACTGATTCCATATAATATTAGTACTGCCTGTTTTTGATTATATCCTTTTGCTACTAATTTATGATGTAAATGACCTTT